>NZ_LBGU01000018.1:0-77296 GCF_000988325.1 Sphingobacterium sp. Ag1
TATTATGTCCGGAGTGGTGGAGATCGCAGTTGATCACGGCGTTTATAGTATCAAGGTGGATACTAATTTTGACAATGGAGGTATGTTGCATGTGTTTGAAAAGTTTGGTTATCATTATAGTGGGGAGGTACATTTTAGAGGCGCATCACGTAAGGCATTTGAAAAACTATTAAAATAACCGAACCGATTTCTTCAACGGAGGAAGCAGAGCTTGGGATAAACATAATATAGTCCCTTTTGATTTGTTCAATAGGGACTTTTTTATGTTTATGGATTAATTAAATCTGAATACTGCTGATTATTAATCTGCGATAATCAAGTAGTAATTCTTTTTACCGCGTTGTGCAACAATGTATTTATTGTTTACAAGGTGATTTTCCGTAATTGACTCTTCAATATCAGTTGCTTTTTCTCGATTGATAGAAACGCCACCGCCCTGAAGCATTTTGCGGGCTTCCCCTTTGGAAGGGAATACCTGTGTCTGAACAGCTAGTAAATCAAGAATATTGATGCCTGCTTCGAGGTCCGCTTTAGCGACCTGAAACTGAGGAATGCCTTCAAATACCTCTAGAACAGCCTCGTGATCTAAGTTGTTCAAGAATTCTAAAGAGCCATTTCCAAAAAGAAATTCAGAAGTTTTGATCGCAGTTTCATAGGCTTCTTCGGAGTGGGTACGAATGGTGATATCTTTTGCCAATGCCTTTTGAACTAAACGTAAGTGTGGCGCTGCATCATGTTCTGCAATAATGGACTCTATTTCGTTCTGAGGTTTGAGTGTAAAAATTTTGATCCAGTTTTTGGCATCATCATCTGATGTATTCAACCAAAATTGGTAATATTTATACGGAGAGGTTTTCTTTGGATCTAACCATACGGCACCAGATTCGGTCTTGCCAAACTTCTGACCATCGGCTTTTTTGATTAATTGTGTGGTGATGGCATAGGCTGTTCCCTGATCTTGGCGACGAATCATTTCGCTTCCTGTTACAATATTACCCCATTGATCGGAGCCACCCATTTGAACTTTACAGTTGTGGTGCTTCCAAAGGTAGTAGAAGTCATAACCTTGAATCAATTGATAGGTAAACTCTGTAAATGAAAGACCGTTGTCGCCTTCCAGACGTTTTTTTACAGAATCTTTTGCCATCATATAGTTAACGGTAATCATTTTACCGATATCACGAATAAAATCCAGAAATTTAAAGTCTTTGAACCAGTCGTAATTATTAACCATTTGGGCATCATTTTCACCTTCTCCAAACTCAAGAAATTTGCCTAACTGTTTTTTCAGACAAGCTACATTATGCTGTAGCGTAGCTTCGTCCAACAAGTTACGCTCTGCAGATTTGAAAGAAGGGTCTCCGATCATTCCTGTCGCTCCGCCAACCAGAGCAACTGGTTTGTGTCCCGCATTTTGGAAATGGATCAACGTCATGATTTGCGTCAGGTGTCCTACGTGTAGAGAGTCGCCTGTGGGATCAAAGCCGATATAACCAGCGACTTTTTCTTTATTCAGTAAGTCCTCAGTGCCTGGCATAATATCTTGCAACATGCCTCTCCAACGTAATTCTTCTACAAAGCTCATTGTTAAATGGATTTAATTTTTTAATTTACAAGATGCAAAGATAGGAGATTAAGCGTATATTGAGCGAATAATTTCCTATAAAAGCACACGCTAATAAGCTGGTATGAATTTTTTATCACATTTCTATTTTGAGCGGTTTGCAACCAATCCCGAACGTATGGTGGGTGGATTGTTACCCGATCTATTAAAAAATGCGGATAAATCCTTTATGCTAAAACCGCGTCAGTATGAAGATGAGCTCTTGGACAATCCCTTACTGGAGCAATTGTATATAGGTTGGAATCGTCATATCGAGGTCGATCGCCTGTTTCACAATTCACCTTACTTTTTTCATCATACACATCAACTAAAACTAAAAATCCAGTCTAGTTTAGCTGGACTCCCCATACGACCGTCTTTTATGGCTCATATTGCGTTGGAGCTATTGCTGGATCATATCCTGACACAAAATAAAGCGGTCTCCATCGATAAATTCTATGCTGCGCTAATGCATGTCAATGATGATGCTGTTCGGAAGTTTTTGAAAATTAATCAACTGAATGATATTCCTAAGTTTGAAAAGTTCTATCATCAATTTATTGAGTGGAAGTATATTTATGACTATGCACAGGTGGAAAAAATTGCGGGCGCCCTTTTCAATATTTGTAAGCGATTGTGGCAATTTGAAGTTTCAGCGGAGCAAAGACAGCTTTTGACAGAACAGCTGATATCCTATTTACATACGCAGATGACCGATTATCAGGAAATTTACCAGTATATTCACTATGAGCTGGTGGACTTTAATTAGTCCAACAGAAAATACCAATAGTATAAGACCTTGAAAATATTTATTTTCGCATAATTTTAAGTATCAAAAACTAAATTTACATGTCACATAGACTTTTTCGGAAGAAAAGTGTTGATCAGATTCTGCATGACACCCAAAAAGAGGGGGGGACAGGCCTTGCAAAGGTATTGGGGGTAACAGATCTGGTTTCGTTGGGTATCGCCGCTATTGTAGGGGCTGGAATCTTCAGCACAATTGGATTGGCGAGTTATGAAGGTGGACCAGCGGTATCACTTCTCTTCGTTTTTACGGCTTTTGCCTGTGTTTTTACGGCATTGGCCTATGCCCAATTTGCCAGTACAGTTCCTGTTTCGGGCTCAGCATATACATACGCTTATGTGGCCTTTGGCGAGTTGTTTGCATGGATTATAGGTTGGGCATTGGTCTTGGAGTATGCTGTTTCCAATACGGTTATTGCTATTTCCTGGTCACAGTATTTTGTCTCTATGCTGGAAGGTTTTGGACTTCACATACCGGCTTGGTTGTCCATGGCACCAGGCTATGCGTATGATGCTGTAGAGAAGATGAACCAACATGGTGCGGCGGCCTTGACCGCAATCGACCAGCATGGTCTGGATGCTTTTAATAGTGCACCGCGAATAGGGGGAATGCCTATTATTTTCGATTTACCAGCAGGAATTATTACATTTTTGGTTACTTGGTTGGTCTATATCGGAATCAAAGAGTCGCAGAAAGCGAGTATGATCATGGTTATGATCAAGGTAGCGATTATCTTGGCCGTAATTTTTGGGGGTATCTTTTTCGTCAAACCTGAAAATTGGACACCTTTTGCGCCGAACGGCCTCAAAGGTGTACTTGGGAGTGTGGCCGCGGTTTTCTTTGCATTTATCGGATTCGATTCGATCTCCACAACTGCCGAAGAGTGTAAAAACCCACAGCGCGATCTGCCTAAGGCCATGATTTATTGTCTATTGATTTGTACAGTGTTGTATGTCGCTATTACCTTGGTCTTGACGGGGATGGTTAATTACACCGAATTAAATGTGAAGGATCCGCTTGCTTTCGTGTTTAAATATGTGGGCTTTGACCATATGGCCGGAATTATATCGGTGACCTCTGTGATTGCCATCACCAGTGCCTTGCTGGTGTATCAATTGGCGCAACCAAGAATCTGGATGACGATGAGTCGGGATGGTTTGTTGTGGAAAAAATTTGCGACCATCCACCCAAAATATAAAACACCTTCATTTGCGACTATTGTAACGGGTTTGGTGGTTGCTATCCCTTCGTTATTTTTTAAAATGGATTTCTTTGTGGATCTAACGAGCGTCGGTACCTTTTTTGCCTTCATCCTTGTGTGTGCTGGTGTATTGTATATGGATTATTCGGGCTTATCGGCAAAATCCAAATTTAAAGTTCCTTACATCAACGGTAAGTATTTGGTTGGTGCAGGGCTACTGATTGCTATTGTGTTTATTTTTAGCTATGCGCAGGAGACGGTAGAGGAGTGGAAATCGCTTACCATCCTTGAAATTCTAGAACATAAAATGTTGGTCATTATATTTTGGTTAACGTGGCTTGGATTGGGTATTTATAGCTTTAAAATGAACTTTTCTCTATTGCCTGTCGTTGGTATCCTGATCAATCTGTATTTAATGACTGAACTGGGGGCAAGTAACTGGATAATATTTGTGATCTGGCTTGTGATTGGATTGGCTGTATATTTTATGTATGGCTATAAGCATTCGAAATTAAATAAACAGCCACAAGTATAGTTAGGAGAGATCTTGTACAATAATGGATCAAAGAAAAGGAGCTATCTGATAAAAGATAGCTCCTTTTCTTTGAATATCATGACGTCTTAGAATCTCCACAAAAGGATTCGGCTTACCTTATTGCCTTGTTCCATGCGGATCACTTCGCTCTCTTTTACGTCTATTTTCTTTAGTTTGTGCTGTAGAAAGCGAATGTCTTCACGGTGGGCAACTAATGTTGTGAACCATTTTACTTGATCTTTGTGAAATTGGCTTTCAAAGATCATGCGTGACAAGAACGCTTTTTCACCACCATCACACCACAACTCGCTTCCTTGTCCAGAAAATGCCTGTGTGACAGGTTTTTCGTTTATTTTAGCGTCTTTAATACCTGTGGTCTTACGGATAGATTGCTGTAGAGCCTCGGTTTGAGAGCTAAAAAATGGGGGATTACAGATCACCACATCATATTTCTCACCTGGAAGAATAATATCTTTGAATATGGCTTTCGGGTTATTTTGAAGACGGATTTGTATGCTCTTTTTTAAGCTCATATTTGTCCGTGTGATCTCGATCGCATTTTTGTATGCGCTCTTGATAATTTCAGATCCGACAAAGCTCCATCCATACTCCTGATGTCCTATGATGGGGTAGATACAATTTGCACCAACACCGATGTCGAGGACATGTATATTTCCGCCTTTTGGAATTTCACCATTATTGTCCCTTGCAAGAACGTCTGCGATATAATGAATATAATCTGCCCGGCCCGGAATAGGGGGGCAAAGATTCTCTTTGGGGATATCCCAGTGTTGAATGTGGTAATATTTTTTTAGAAGTGCCTTGTTTAACGTTTTAACAGCATCGGGGTTGTTAAAATCGATGGACTTTACTTTATATGCATTTTCTATAACAAAATCTTTGAGCGAAGGTTCCACTTTGCTCAATTCTTCAAAATTGTAGTTATCGAGATGTCTATTTCTAGGATGTAATTTCTTTTTTGGATTAGCGTCTGCCATGATGTATTATTTGCAACAAAAGTAATGCAATTCTATTGAATAAAAAAGGTGATGCTTGAGCATCACCTTGAGGAGTCTTAATCTTTCCGTATGAGATGGACCTCTGAAGTCTGTGGAAAATTGAGCGGAACCCGTTCAATTGTAACAAAGCTTGAATCTAAACCGAAACCTTTTTCTTCGGACAAACTCATTTTTTTGAGGTAACCATAGATGTCCATAATTACTTTTTCTATCCATGTCATCTGATTGGTTTTGGAGAGTACTTTTTCCAAAACAACAAACTTAAAGTCACCGGGAATATTGTGTTTACGTAGGGTGTCGTATTGACTGGTGATGTCAATCTCACCTTTTTTCACCATTTCCTCAACTACTTTTCTGAATAGTAGACTGATGCGCTGTTCCTCTCTAAAGCCAAGTTTAAAATCAACCCGTATTAATTTACCTGGGATAAGCTGATCGATTGAATATTCTTTTGTATGTGGATGATCCATCACATCAACGTGGACCAGCCAATATACATCCGCACGCTTTGGCTTTTTATTAATAATTGAATAAATAATTTTAGCCTCTATCTCGGATTTGAAATTTGCACTTGTCAGATAGACCAAATGTGATGCATAAGGGGGGACCGATTTGTCCTCGCTCAATTCGGAGATTATAGGGTAGTATTTATTGATGTTAATGAAGTTAACAAAACGATTTTTAATTTTTCGCGCCGTGTACCAGCAATACATTGTTATATATAGCGCAGTTGCAAGCAGAAGGGTCAGCCAACCACCATGGGCTATTTTGACACCATTTCCTATTAAGAAAGTTAGTTCAATAACAAAATAAGCAATCAAAAATACCGCAATTAGTACACGGTTGACTTTTTTCATGGCGAGGAAGTATCCCATCAAGATCGTGGTCATCAATACCGTTAAATTGATCGCAAGACCATAGGCTGCATCCATTCGACTTGATTCTTCAAAAACCCAGATGACAATCATACAACCGACCCATAAAATTAAATTGATGGATGGTACATACAACTGTCCCTTATGTTCACTGGGGTAACGGATAGCCACTTTAGGCCATATATTTAACCGTACTGCTTCCGAAATTAGGGTATAAGATCCGGATATCATGGCTTGACTGGCGATGACCGCTGCAATCGTCGCAATGGCGATACCGTAACCGATAAACCAATCGGGCATGATGGAGTAGAACGGATTTTCACCTCCAAGGACACGTCCTTCCTGTGTCAATAACCAGGCTCCTTGTCCGAAATAATTTAGTATAAGTGTGATTTTTACGTAGATCCAGCTGATGCGGATATTGTTTTTACCACAGTGTCCCATATCCGAATACAATGCTTCGGCACCTGTAGTACACAAGAATACGGCACCGATCAGTAATAGTGAATGGGGGTAGGTAATCAAAATATGGAAAGCATAATAGGGATTTATTGCTTTCATTACTTCTGGTGCAAGGTGAAGATGAGATAAACCGATTACACCAATGATTGTAAACCAGATGGTCATCAATGGGCCAAAAACCTTTCCTACTACAGATGTTCCAAATCGTTGAATAATAAACAATAGCGAGATAATCGTAACTACGATAGGTACTGTAGGTAATCCTGGGAATTTGAGATCCAAACCTTCAATAGCCGAGGATATTGTGATGGCAGGGGTGATCATTCCGTCTGCTAATAAGGTCGCTGCACCGATCATCGCCGGGAAAATTAACCAAGGAGCACGCTTGCGTACCAAGGAATAAAGGGATAGGATACCGCCTTCACCTTTATTGTCCGCCCGGAGTGTAATCCAAACATACTTTACTGTTGTCTGAAGGGTCAGTGTCCAAAAAACACAGGATAGTCCGCCCAAGACTAAGTCTTTTTGAATGGCTCCTTGTCCCATGATTGCTTTGAAAACATACAATGGAGAAGTTCCGATATCTCCAAAAACGATTCCTAAACTGATCAATAATCCGGCGAAACTCACCTTATTGATACTGTTGTGATGACTGTTGTCTGCCATTTATCAATTATTTTATTTCAAAATATACTGCAAAAATATACTTTTTGCCTGTACTTTAAGTAGGTACATTTCCTGCGCCAAATTTTAGCATTTACTTTGACATGCGCAAGAGCTGTTAAAATTTGTTAAAAGAAACTTAGAATGAATCTATTTGCTGAAAAACTTTTAAACAAAATACTAACTTTGTTGTTGATAATTCAAATAGTTAGCGTTATATTTGATTAAACCGTAACCAGTATTTGAAGTCTAATTTAACACTATGGGGAGAAATCTACTTAAAGCAGCTTGTTTAACACTTATATCCGCACTGACATGGTGCAACGGAGTGGCTCGGGTGTATGCAAAGTCTCCTTATGACCATACTATTTCGCAACATATTTGGAACGGCGGTGAGGCATTCGGAGAAGATAATAACATCAAGGAGACAGAGAAACTTATCAATAATGTAAAGGTTTTCTACAATCCGATTGCGGAACAGATAAATCTTTCTTTTAAATTGGCAAAATCGTCGAGTGTGTCTATCAAAGTAATGGATGCATTGGGCAATGAGATTCTCCAATTAATGAATGGTAATCTAGATTCAGGAATTCAAAATCTTTCCTTTGAGCATGGCGGAAAATTAACGACAGGGTTTTATTTTGTACGGGTAGTTGCTGGTTCTGAAACTGTGGTGAAAAGATTTTCTGTTCGATAAGAATGTAACATATTATGATAAAAAGGTAACTTGTAAGGTAAGTTTACACATATACATAAAACAGCAAAGGGAATCATTTGATTCCCTTTGCTGTTTTATGTATGGCTTGATCTGTTAATTTTAGTCTTGTTGTAGTTCTTCGATCCACAGTCCATCATCTTGAATGATCTTGATCAATTCATCTAAGGCATGGGCTGAACTCACATTTTTCTTAACCACCTGCTGACCTCTATATAATGTCACTTTATCAGGGCCCGCCCCAACATAACCATAGTCTGCATCTGCCATTTCTCCAGGGCCATTAACAATACAGCCCATGATTCCAATTTTTAAACCTTTTAAGTGATTGGTACGGCTTCGGATCATCTGCGTGGTTTCTTGGAGATCAAATAAGGTTCTGCCACAGCTTGGACAGGAAATATATTCTGTCTTGGATATTCTGGATCGTGTCGCCTGTAAAATTCCGAACGAAAGTGAGGCGATATTTTCCAATGCCGTTGCCGGAGAGTCAATCCAAATTCCTGAACCTAAACCATCGATTAATAATGCGCCTAGATCTGTAGAAGCATACAGCTGTATTTTTGATATCGGTTCCTCGGGATTCATAAAATCACCAATGGGCCCTGAGAAATCTTCTGGCAAATAAGAACGTTTGATAATGACGGGATTGTCGATGCCGATTTCCTGCAGATTTCGAAAAAACTGTCTTTGATCTGCCATACCGTGCAAGTAATCGGTTTCTAGTATAAATACGGCAGTTTTGTCTAGCTGTAAGGATTCAAACAATGGGGTTAATAGGTCCGAATTAGAGATTTTGACCATATTCAGGACTTTATCCCTATTGTCTGTATCTGACTTGACGAATTCGTCTAAGGTAAAGAGGGGATGAATATTGGTTTGATCGGTAAGTTTTGACCAAGTATTATAGTTATATACTTGCTTCAGATTTGCCGGCATCGTAAAGGATGGTAAACTGTCTGCGAGATAAACAAAGTCTACCGACTGCTCACCCATGTGGTATTTATCTAATAGAATATCATAGCGATAGCCTACTTTGGTAAGGATCTGAGCGTCTTTCAGATTTTCCTTAGAAATGTCGACCACAATCCTTGGGACCAAAGAGCCACCGATGAAAGTATTTACTTCTTGGCTGGCATAAGGAATATGAGGTGTCTCCGGAGAGAGCTGAACAATCTCTTGTTTGGGCTGACTCGCGATGTTTGCCTTTCTTTTGCTATATCTATTGACAATTGCTATAGCAACTGGAGCTTCCCGTTCAGGCTCTTCGGTTAATGATACACGTACAGTATCGCCCAGTCCATCTTCCAAAAGCGTTCCGATACCAACGGCAGATTTTACACGACCATCTTCACCGTCTCCAGCTTCAGTTACACCGAGATGTAGGGGATAATTCATGTTTTCGGAAACCATTTTTTCGACCAGCAATCGATAGGCTTTAACCATGACCTGCGGATTGGACGATTTCATGGAGATACAGAGATTGTAGAAACTCAGATCTTCACACATCCGGATAAACTCCATGGCAGATTCGACCATCCCTTCCGGGGTGTCACCATAATGACTCATGATCCTATCCGAAAGCGAGCCGTGGTTGGTACCAATACGCATGGCGGTACCATTTTCCTTACAGATATTTACGAGCGGAGTGAATTTTTGATAGATGCGATCTAACTCGCGCTTGTATTCAGCATCGGTATAAGATAGCTGATCAAATTTCTTCTTGTCTGCATAGTTACCGGGATTGACCCTTACTTTCTCGACGATACGCGCAGCGACCTCGGCAGCATTTGGTGTAAAATGAATATCAGCGACTAAAGGGACCTTATAGCCTCTTCTGCGAAGTTCATTTTTTATGTTAGCTAAATTTTGTGCTTCTTTAATACTTGGAGCGGTAATACGAACGTATTCGCAGCCCGCCTCTACCATTCGAATGGTCTGCTCAACTGAGCCCATCGTATCCATTGTATCTACCGTAGTCATACTTTGAATACGAATGGGATTATCGCCACCCATGGGAATATCACCGATCTGAATTTCCCTTGTTTTCCATCTCGAATAATCTACCTTGGAATTGCAATAGATTCCAGGTAATGTCAACATATTACTTGTGTCCATATCTAACACAAAGTTAGCTTTTCTTGACTAAAAATTGGGTGTCAATTAATATCTTCTAATTTTTATTGACGCGATGCCACCGTTGATGTCGAAATCGAATTTTTGAGCAGCAGAGTCGTAATTTGTCGATTTTACTTCGCCTTCACTTTTTAGTAAATCACCCTCATAATCTGTCGAGGATAATGCATTGTCACTTGTAATACGGCAGGCCGCATTTTTTGGGATGGAGATTTCAATAGAGGAGGCTCCGGCATCCATGGAAATTTTAGTTGTTGCCAGCGGTTGACCTAATTTTAACTTTAGGCTAGTCGCTCCAGCATCGATGTCCAATGTTTCTATCTTGTAGGGTGAAAGATCCAACCTGGCATCAATTGCACCTACATCAAAATTCAGATTCCATAGGATGTTGGGGTTTAAAGCGATAAACGTATTGTTGTTTTTGCTGTTAAAATCCTTGTCTTTGAATTTTCCCTTTAGGTTGATATCTAATTTGTCTGCAGATTCTCCATGTACAGTTATGCCCAGTAGATATTCTTTTGATGTGTTAAATGCCGAGAAGATTTCTGAAGTAGTGCTGCTATCATTTCTTAATGAAGTTGCCCCCAAATCGAGGTTTAAAGTAGCACTATGGATTTTATCGTCTAGCGGGACGTTTAATTTTTCTGTTGTATAATTTGTTTTATCGTTGGGATCGTCGACATTGATGTTGACGCCTTTACTTTTTAAAAGCTGTGTTAAAAGTGGTTCCTTTGGTGTAGACAGCCCTATGTAAGTCAAAAAGCCTAAAATTACGACGGTAGAACCGATGGCGACAAACTGTCCAATCTGTTGGTCTTTGGGTACCAGCATACGAATTCCGGCAAGCACAATAAACAGCGGCCAGTATCTAAAAATACCTGCCCAGTTGAAAGAAATCGTGTCGAGCTGTGATAATAATAAGACAACTCCTATAAAGAGAATGGTGATACCAGTTGTTATTCTTCGTGTATTCATAACTAATTCCGTTTGTTAATATATCTCAAAAGTAAGTCGCTTTGGGAGATACCGTATGAATGTTTAGGCTATTATACATAAAAAATCGGTAAATGTGACTAATTGATCGGTAAGTAATTTCGTTTTTCGTATACTTTTTGGGTTTTTGCTTGTTTATATATTTGCTGGAATTAATTACCTTTAATGGATAGCTTGGCTCAGTATAGCCGTTGAATTGGCGTATTACATTGAAATTAAATAGATTATATGATCTTTCATCACATTGGTGCATACCTCATACTCCTGAAATCAGTTTTTAAAAGACCGGAGAAAGGTCGAATTTATTGGAAGGAAACCGTATTGGCAATGACCGATATTGGTATAGGATCTCTTGGGCTTATCGTTATTATTTCCACCTTCATTGGAGCTGTTATGACGATGCAAATTGCCTTTCAGATGGTTTCCGACTTGATCCCAAATTCTATTATAGGTTCGATCAACCGGGATTCAAATATTTTGGAATTGGGGCCAACGATTTCGGGATTGGTCTTAATGGGGAAAATTGGGTCGTCTATATCTTCACAGATTGGATCCATGCGTGTTACAGAGCAGATTGATGCTTTGGAAATTATGGGGATCAATGCTCCTGGTTATTTGATATTACCCAAGATATTGGCGGGTATCACCATGATTCCGATGTTGGTTATTATTTCCATCGTGTGCGCCTTGGTGGGTGGTTTGTTAGGTGGATCCCTTTCGGGAGCTGTGACACAGGCGGATTATATTTTAGGAATTCAAGATGGCTTCAACGGTTTTACGGTCACTGTTGCCCTTGTTAAGGCTGTTGTTTTTGGGTTTATTATTACCTCGATATCAGCTTATAAAGGGTATAATGTGAAGGGGGGAGCTTTGGAAGTGGGGCAAGCTAGTACGGAAGCAGTTGTCGTTGGCTGTATAACTATTCTTGCGGCGGATTATGTGATAACCGCATTAATGCTTTAAAAAGATTTTATGATTCAAATCGAAGATATTAACAAGTCGTTTGGGGACAACCATGTGCTGAAAGGTATCAGTGCAAATTTCGAACCTGGAAAGGTGAGTTTGATTATTGGAGGATCGGGTTCGGGAAAGAGTACTTTATTGAAATGTATCGTGGGCCTGCACCAACCGGAAGAAGGAAAGGTGATTTTTGATGGCAAGGATTTTACTCGGATGAATTTTGAAGAGCGTGTTCCTATTCGAAAAGAAATAGGGATGCTTTTTCAAAATTCAGCCCTGTTTGATTCGATGACCGTCGAACAGAATATTATGTTTTCGTTGGACATGTTTACGGAGATGTCCAAATCGGAGAAATTAGACCGGGCAAATCATTGTCTGGAACAGGTTAATCTGGAGGGAAGAAATAAATTGTTCCCTGCGGAGCTTTCGGGAGGGATGAAAAAGCGGGTTGGAATTGCACGTGCAATTAGTATGAACCCCAAATACCTTTTTTGTGATGAACCCAATTCGGGATTGGATCCAGAAACATCGATTGTTATTGATGAATTGGTGTTAAAAATTACGCAAGAGTTGAAATGTACGACAGTCGTTGTTACACATGATATGAATTCAGTGATGGGAATCGGTGAGTATATTTTGTTTCTCTATAAGGGCGAGAAATTCTGGGAAGGTTCCAATAAGGATATGATGCGATCGGATGTGGCGGAATTGAACAATTTTGTTTTTGCAAGCCCATTAATGAAAAGTGCAAAGGCTTCTATGGGTCAATAACGGTTGAGAACAGGGCCTTATTGCGCGTAATTTTATGTGTTTGATCTGCGTTAGCATTATGCAGATTTCTTTTATATTGAAATTTAGCTTAGTTTTGTCGGAAAATTTTGATTTTGGCAGCAACACATATACAACTATTGACCCCACAGCATTGGAAGGACTATGAACTCATTGACTGTGGTGATTTTGAAAAACTGGAGCGTTTTGGTGATTTAATTTTAATCAGGCCAGAACCTCAGGCTGTATGGCCTAAGGCATTAAGTGATGCGGAGTGGAATAAGCGTTATCATATCAAATTCAAAGGTCGTTCGGCTACTTCTGGAGAATGGTTGAAGAAAAATCCAAAGATCCAAGACCGTTGGCATATCGAATATAAAAATGAGGATGTGGCCATCAAATTTAGATTGGGCCTGACATCTTTTAAACACGTTGGTATATTTCCGGAGCAGGCTGTAAATTGGGACTATATTTCGGAATCTGTTCGTTCATTTAAGACGGAGAAACCGAAGGTTCTAAATCTTTTTGCATATACTGGTGGAGCATCTTTAATAGCGAAAGCTGCAGGTGCGGATACAACTCACGTAGATTCAATTAAACAGGTGGTTACCTGGGCGAATGAAAACATGGAAATTTCCAATTTGGATAACATTCGTTGGGTAGTTGAAGATGCTTTGAAGTTTGTAAAACGTGAGCTGAAAAGAGGCAATACCTATAATGGGATTATTTTGGACCCCCCGGCGTACGGGCATGGACCGAAGGGCGAGAAATGGAAATTGGAAGACCATATTATGGAAATGATGACTGAGGTCGTTCAACTACTGGATCCTAAAGAACATTTCTTGATTTTAAATACGTATTCATTAGGTTTTTCCTCTGTTATTGTTGAAAATTTAATTAAGACGGCTTTTCCAAAAGTGGAGAACTTAGAAATAGGCGAGTTGTTTTTACAGGCAACTGCAGGACCAAAACTTCCACTTGGCGTATTTGGTAAATTCCGTAAAATAGCGAAGTAAGGCTTATCAAAAGATTCCTCATAACACACGGGGCGCTTAAACAAGCGCCCCGTGTTTGTTTAAAGTTATATTAGGGGGTTATATAGGTATGTTTTTTAAACGTAGTGATGCCAATTCAAGTTGTCTGGGTATCGCTGTGCTGATGTCGTGTGGAATAAGTGATAAGTGCTGGGTAAGTTCGTTGTAATAAGCTATTCCAGCTTGTAATTGTGCTTTGAATTTGGCTACATATTTTATTTTTTTATCGTTCATGATATTTTTATTGTCGGTGACATATTTTTGAATATGATCGATATAAAGGTTGAGTTCATTAATCATAACAAAGGGTCTGTTGTCATTTTCGAAAACTGAAATACGGCCATAGATGTGGTCGATCATTTCCCGCAAAGAATATTGTTTTTTGAACCAGACAAGATTTGGGCCTGGGCAGATGGATACAGCTGTTTGTTCTTTGTTCTTTTGGATATTATACTTGAGATAGGCGGGTGCTGCGAGTCCTTCACAAAGACAGGTTTTTTCTGTAATAGCGTCAAAGGCTTTATCGTATTCTGCAGCGGACAGGTTTTGTTTTTGCAGTTCCTGGATTTTTTGATGTTGATAGGCACGTGATGCGGTGCAGATCGGTTTATCCCCAAACGCTGTGTTCGAAATAAGGTATTCTTTTTTACACGGGCTACCGGGGCGACCTTTTTTTATACGATCCAATCGTAGGTACTCCGCGCTACTTTGTCTAAAGTTGTTAAAGGGAATTCCCAATGGAGATGCTCCGCTACAGTAGAAATCTTCTTGCTCGGCGGTTTCCAATGCTTTCAGGGTTTCTTGATCTACTGTGGTTGCTTCAGGGACCATCAGGAATGGGGATCCCCATCCTACAGCATCGAATCCATAATAGTCTAGCAAGAACTGATGTTCTGAAGCGGTTCCCACACCGCCTTGAACTGTATATTTGATGATGGGAGGAGTCGTTACTGAGCGCTCCTGGGAAGACCAGTATTCGTGATAAATCTCGAAAAGTTCGGTTTTCAAACTTTCTTTTTTCTCTTTAAATTCTTGAAGGATTGGTCCCAGAAGGAAACCATCGGTTGCGAAAGCGTGACCGCCACAGTTCAAACCGGATTCTATTCTGAATTCGGACACCCAAACACCGCGCTTAGCGAGATATTTTGCCTGGATGAGTGCCGATCGAAAGTCACTTACTTTCAAAACGACCTTTTTGTCAAAACGACCTTCACTATTCGGGAAGAAAGCCGGTAATTCAGCGAGGTAAGCATATAGGTGTGGATTCATTCCTGCGGAAAGGATAAGCGAGGAATGTAAAGTGGAATTTGCGAAACCACGTAAGGCTGCTGAAGCATCAGAATAACGCTGATCCAATAGGTTGCCATCCTGGTAATTCATTTTATCTACCTTGGACATAATATTAACATCGATATCTCCCGCTTTGACGTAATTGATCAATAGATCTTGCAGTTCGGTTTTAATCGCGCGATTGGTTTCAATTTCCATTGCATGATAAATCGGTTTTGAAGGATGTGAATCGGGTAAGAGCTGAAAATATTTGGTAAGTTCCGAATTTTCGGTAAAGGGTTGACGCTTCAAGGCGGCGACTTGCTTATTCACTACAAACTGTACAAGATTGAGATAGGCCGTAATTCTTTTTGCCCGGTAATCTTCTTCGGTTTTGGCGATCGGGCGATCGGGGATTTGATATTGTCCGCAGTAATAGCGGCGCATGCGCTCGATTAGTTCATCGTCAACAATAGACATTACGGTAGAAATGCCGTATTGTCCGACCTTAAGTGCTGAGTCGATGGAGAAAGCTAAGCCTAATACGGGGATATGAAAAGTATGCGTCATTCTTAAATATTTCTTTTACGAAATAATGGAGAATAACGCTAAAAAAAAGTAATGATTGTTTTATCGGGAAATGATTGTAATCATTATTCAAATACAATGGTTTTATAATCATTACGCATCACACGATCTTCGCTAAGCAGACGAATTGCTCGGCTTAAAACAGCCTTCTCTATTTCTTTTCCGGCAGTAATCATATCTTTTACAGTATAGGTGTGATTGACATGCCGTATATCCTGTACGATTATGGGGCCTTCATCGAGTTGGTCGGTAACGAAATGCGCTGTGGCACCGATGATCTTAACACCTCTTGCATGCGCCTGCTTGTACGGATTGGCACCAATAAAAGCAGGGAGAAATGAGTGGTGTATGTTGACCAGTTTATTTTCAAAGGTACTGACAAACTGAGGAGATAAGATCCGCATGAACTTCGCCAGAATGATGTAATCGAAATTATAGTTTTGGATTTGTGCGATCAGTTGTTTCTCGAATGTTTCCTTTGTCAGGTTTTCATGTGAGATACAATGAAATGGGATATCAAACTTTTCCGTAAAGGCGCGTAGTGATTCATAATTACCAATTACGGCCTGCACTTCCGCTCCCCATGTTTCGAAGTGTTGTCGTACCAGGATATCGGCAAGGCAGTGATGCTCTTTGGTTACGAGGACGACGATTTTTTTGCGGTTATTGGGGTTTATCTGTATCTGAGCGGACGGAGGAAGTACTTCGGTAAGGGAATCGGAAAGCTGTTTTTGCTCAGGCACGAGACCGTTACACACGACACGCACGAAAAATTTGTTGGCTTCTTCATCCACATATTCGCGCATGGTGACAATATTGAGTTGATATTTTGCCAGCGTATTTGAAATGTTGGCAACTAATCCTACGGCATCTTGACATTGGATCAGAATTAAGGTTTGGTTGTGCATGAAAGGTGGTTGTAGGTTGGTAAAAAAGCGGGTTATTTTAACCCGCTTTTTTTGTTAGTTCTTCTTCAAGGTCAACTTCAACACGTAGATTTTCGACAATATGCTTTTGTCGGTCTGGTGTGTTTTTGCCCATGTAATATTCTAATAGCTGTTGAATCTTATTGTCTTTGGACAAGATAACCGGGTCAAGACGGATATCTTTTCCGATAAACAATCCAAATTCGGAAGGTGATATCTCACCTAAACCTTTGAATCGGGTAATTTCAGGTTTAGCGCCTAATTTTGCGATTGCTTTTTGTCGTTCTTCGTCGGAATAGCAATAGATCGTTTCCTTTTTATTGCGGACACGGAAAAGCGGTGTCTGTAAGATGGAAACGTGGCCAGCTTTGACAAGGTCTGGAAAAAACTGTAAGAAAAATGTCAATAACAACAGACGGATGTGCATGCCGTCGACGTCGGCATCGGTAGCGATTACGATATTGTTATAGCGTAGTCCATCGAGGCCGTCTTCAATATTAAGCGCATGTTGCAAGAGGTTAAATTCTTCGTTTTCATAAACAATCTTTTTGGACATACCGTAGGAATTTAGCGGTTTTCCTTTTAGACTGAATACGGCCTGAGTTTGTACATCGCGCGATTTGGTAATGGAACCGGATGCAGAATCCCCTTCGGTGATAAACAGGGTTGTTTCTTGGTTACGTTCATTTTTATCGCTGAAGTGCACCTTGCAGTCACGTAGTTTACGGTTGTGCAAAGAGGCTTTCTTCGCTCTTTCGTTGGCTAGTTTTTTAATGCCGGCGATATCCTTACGTTCACGCTCAGACTGTAGGATACGTTTTTGAAGGGCATCTGCTGTAGCTGGATTTTTATGCAAGTAATCATCCAATGCTTTTTTGACAAAGTCATTAATGAATCCTCTTACCGTGGGTCCATCAGGGCCCACGCTCTGTGAGCCTAGTTTGGTTTTGGTTTGAGATTCAAAAACAGGCTCCTGCACTTTGATGGCGATGGCGCCAATGATCGAGGAGCGAATATCCGATGCATCAAATTCTTTTTTATAGAACTCGCGGATTGTTTTGACAAGTGCTTCACGGAAGGCTGCCTGGTGTGTTCCACCTTGCGTGGTATGCTGACCGTTGACAAAAGAATAATATTCTTCTCCATATTGCTGGCCGTGAGTCATCGCGATTTCAATATCATCCCCCCGTAAGTGGATAATTGGGTAGCGCATGGATTCGGCATCAATATTTCGTTCCAACAGATCTTTTAGTCCGTGCTCAGAAACAAATTTTTGGCCATTGAAGTTGATCGTAAGACCTGAATTTAGAAAAACATAGTTCCAGATCATATTCTCCACAAATTCGGGACGGTATTTGTAATTTCTGAAAATAGAATCGTCTGGATAGAATGTTACAGCTGTACCATTCCGTTGCGTGGTATCTTTTTGTTCATCATTGACTAATTCTCCTTTGGAGAATTGGGCAATGCGTGTTATATTTTGACGGTATGACTGGACGGTGAACTGGCTGGACAGTGCATTCACCGCTTTGGTACCGACACCATTTAAACCGACGGACTTTTGGAAAGCCTTACTATCATATTTACCACCCGTATTGATTTTAGAAACAACATCAACCACGGAACCAATTGGAATTCCACGGCCATAATCGCGTACCGAAACTTTATTTTCGTTTACCGTGATATCAATGGTTTTACCTGCGCCCATAACAAACTCATCAATCGAGTTGTCAACGACCTCCTTCAATAAAACATAAATACCATCATCATAGGCCGAACCGTCCCCCAACTTTCCAATGTACATTCCCGGACGGAGGCGGATATGCTCTTTCCAATCCAGGGACCTAATGCTGTCTTCGTTATATGTACTCATAAATTTTTGTAGAACTTAGCTAACAAAAGTAAAAAAAATAAACTACGATAAGTAGTTTAAAAGGCTAAATTTTTTAGATATCGTCAGTTTGTGAGCTGGCGAAGAAAATTGTTGGTTTGCAGGGAAATGTTTACATTTAGTGTAAGTAATTGTAAAGAGAATAATTTATGGGATTATTTGATAAAATCAGGAATGAATTTGTCGATATTATCGAATGGGTCGATAATAGTACAGATACAATTGTATGGAAATTTCCCCGGTATCAGAATGAAATAAAGATGGGGGCGCAATTGACTGTGCGGGAAGGGCAGGCTGCGGTATTTTTGAATGAAGGCGTGGTTGCGGACGTCTTTCAGCCTGGTCGTTACGAACTGACGACCCAGAATATGCCGATCATGACAACCCTCAGAGGTTGGAAATATGGGTTCAATAGTCCATTCAAAGCCGATGTTTATTTTGTCAACCTTCGGCAATTTGTCAATCAGAAATGGGGAACTAAAAATCCGATTATGTTGCGGGATCCTGAATTTGGTCCTATTCGACTTCGGGCTTTCGGTAATTTCTCTTTTCAGGTGAAGGATGTTACTGTTTTTATGAAACAGCTTGTTGCGACGACGCCTGTATTTACAGTTGAAGATATCACAGAGCAGCTTCGAAACATTGCGGTATCGCGGGGGATGGACACTATTGCTGAGTCGAAGATACCGGCCTTGGATCTTGCATCCAACTATGATGAAGTTTCGGCCTTGATACAGCAAAAAATTGGGGTTGATTTTGATGAGTTGGGTTTGAGCTTAACGAAGTTCTTAATTGAAAATATTTCATTCCCAGAAGAAGTCGAGAAAGCCCTTGATAAGCGGAGCAGTATGGGGGTCGTTGGTAATCTGGGGGCCTATGCCCAATTCCAAGCCGCAAATTCAATGGAGAAAGCTGCTGAGAATCCCAGTAGTGGCGGGATTGTAGGTGCTGGATTTGGTGCTGGGCTGGGAGCAGGAATGGTTGGTCAAATGGGTAATGTATTTCAGCAAAATAGTTTTGATGGGAATAATCCTACTGGTACGGGATCAGCCGCTGCGGCTTCGTCTGCAGGGGCCGTTGGGCCGCCTCCATTGCCCAAAGCGGTCGCTTATTACCTGGCCGTTAAAGGTAAACAGGAAGGGCCCTTTGATTCGGAACAGCTGCGCGCTCTGATAAAAGAGGGGACGATGACACTTGCTACCTTGGTCTGGAAAGAGGGACTTGAAAACTGGATTGAGGCTGAAAAGGTAGGTGAATTAAAGGATCTGTTTTCGCAGAACCCGCCACCGATACCAGGAGTTTAGGGTAAAATGCATTACCGAGTTTTATGAGTTTTGAAGAAAAAACCTCCGAAATAGAGCAGGGGTTAAAATGTCAGGGCTGTGGTGCTATTTTGACTTATCAGCCCGGTACGTCCTATTTAGCGTGTTCCTATTGTGGAACCAGGAATGAAATAGCGGATCAGCTACCGGAAGATGGGCATATTGAATCTACAGATTATAAAGTTTTTGGACAAGCCATGGAAGAACTCGCCGATGAGCGCTATAGCTATTTGGCTGAAGTTGTGCATTGTAGTAACTGTGGTGCAAACTCGCGTTTGAATCCACATATTACAGCCGATTTATGTGCGTTTTGTGCATCACCTTTGGTGATTGATCATCAGCAAAAGCGTATAGTAAAACCACATGGCCTCGTCCCATTTTCCGTTGATTATAGAAGCGCTTTTGGGCTATTGACACAATGGGCCGGAAAGATATGGTTCGCTCCAAATGACTTTAAGCGAATTTTTAATTCCAGAAACGATCGTTTAAAAGGGGTCTATGTACCTTTTTGGTCTTATGATGCAGATGTACATTCTGATTACGTAGGGTCACGTGGGGAGTATTATTATGTGACGCGTACAAGACGCAATTCGGATGGTGAGACTGAAGAATATGAAGAAAGACGCACAAATTGGTATCCGGCTTCAGGAAGTATCTATAGCCAATTTAAGGATATTGTTATATCGGGATCAACATCTCTTCCGGAAAAGTTCTCTGATAAAATCGGACCTTGGAATTTGGGCTATCTAAAACCTTTCAATGAGCACTACTTAAGTGGCTTTATCGCTGAAACTTTTAGCGTGGATCATGTAAAAGCGGCGGAAACTGCCCGGGCTATAATGGATCGGGAAATCGAACGTGAGGTTGAGCATGACATCGGTGGTGACACACAGGATATTGATTCTATTGATAGCGATTTTAAATCCATTCGATTGAAGTATATTCTTTTACCTGTGTGGTTATCTGCTTATCAGTATAAAGGAAAAAGTTATCAGATCATGGTCAATGCATTTAACGGTAAAGTTTATGGACAACGGCCTTATAGCTTTTGGAAAATAGCTTTTTTGGTATTGGCGATCCTTATTGTTTTGTATCTATTGAGTTTTATGGGATAAGAAAAAGGTTATAAAAAAAAGCACTGTCTTTTTTACTGAGACAGCGCTTTTTTTATGCTAATCGTCTTGACTATTTGTTTAGTGAAAGCAGGAACCCAATCGTGAAATTGGCGTCCCAATCAAATACGAAGGTGTCGCAATTGGTCGCATCTTTAATTGCTTTATAGATGTTGACACCGCTCTTTGTTTTTACTTTATCTGTTTTGTAAGATGCTGGATCGTTCAAAACGGTAAAACGCTCTTCACCTTGGCGTGTCTGCGATGCTAATTCAAAAGGAACCCCGCCTATAATAAAACAAACCTCTCTTTTATTTGCCGGAATTTTTTCGCCTAATTTTTTTACTTCTGTATAGACCGCATCATCTTTAAGGTCTTTTTCATAATATTTCGCACCAGGTGCTTCTACCGATTTTGTGTCACCGTCGATCCAGGAGATTTTGGTGTTACCGGAGCCAATGTCAACAACAAATGAATTGTCTTCATAAGCTTTCGGCAGGACTGATTTTAGTGCCAATTTTCCTTCTTGTTCTGCTGTAACCAAATTGACCACAAAGCCCATTTTTCTAAGTTCACTGCTGATGACAGCTGTTTTAGGTTCTTTTTGGGCTCCTGAGCTAATGACAAAATGGATGTTTTTGGATTTGACGCCTTTATCGAGCATCATGCCTATATAATCTTTTAATCCCTTACGGATGTCTTCTGTATTTGCCAATCCTTCGTATGCAAATGACTTTCCAAAGTCTTTGGAAATGATCTCCCAGCGATTTTCTTTGTCCATATTGACGACAAAGGAATTGAAACCAGAAGCGCCAACTTCGACGACACCTTTGTATTCGCCATCGACTGGTTTTTCGGGTTGATAGTTAAATGAGCGCGTCGTTTCGGAGCCGGATGATGGCGTGATCGCATGGCTGTTATTGCTTGTTGAATCCGTTGTTTGGACTCTCGAATTAGCATCAAATTTGCCCGATTGAATGGCCCAATAACCGATTGCGAGAATAGGTAAGGCGATGATAATTGCTTTAATTGGCCATCTTAATCTTGCCCATGTTGATTTTTCTTCCATAATGTTTGTATAGTAAGTTTGATTTCAGTTAATATTAGTCGAGTAATGTAAATCCTTTGTCTACTTTTTCTTCGGGTTTGAGCTCATAGCTGGCATCGGCCATTTGCGTTACGTTCAATACATTTAGATTACGTTCGTCAACTTTGCGGATAAACTCTTCCAATTCACCTTGAGTTGGCGTACCACCCACTGTGATGTTATTGTTTTGATCCAGGAAATCCAGATTGGATCGGATAGAGGCAATATTTTGACTAATGGCACCTGTTGCTGCGTTCATGGCCTCTTGAAATGCCCAGCCATCTTTGATATTGAACACATCGGCTAGGCCATCGGTTGCATTTTTCATCTTTTGAGTGGCTTCTAGCTTCTTAGAAATAATGGAAATGCTGCTATCCAAGGTGCTGACATAGATACGTGCTGCACTTTCATTATCTTTTAAGACTTCCAAAACTTTTGCAAATTGATTGGCATATTGTACATAACTGCGCGCATTTTGCTCTTCAGATTCACCTTCTTTTCCTAAGAGAAATGCTTTGGTCCGAGTTTCTTTGGCATCTCTTGCATAAGCATTTGCCTTCTCTGCATTATTTTTGCTCGTTTCTTCCTTTGATTTTTCGTCGAGACTAGCCGCTTCTGCGGTGAAACGTTTCGCATAGGTATATTTTTCTTCTGCTGTTTTTTGAGCAGTTTCACCGCTTTGAATCATGTCGATGCGGACACCATCCACATTGCTGATTTTCTCCTTTACACGCTTCAGGGTATCTTTCGCATCTCTTGATAACAGTTGTAAAGTTTCTATGGGGTTATTTCTAATAATGGATTTTTCACCTTTAAAAAGTAGAACTGTACCCAGTCGGTGCAATAGTGCAATTATTTTTGGCGCTAGCAATAACAAGGTAATCAGGATTATACTGAATAGCACAAAAAGTATACTTTTTCCGGCATATTCCAACATAATCGGTAAGTACTTGAAAAAAGCAAAGGCTCCGCCAAGTAAAAGTGCCCAAAAGAAGATTGACGAGGCCGTCTTCTTTGCTTCTGGTGATTTTAATTGTGCGGGCAAATGATCGCCCAGTACTTGAAATATCGGAAGTTGCGTCTTTATTTCAGCGGGAATATTAACATACTGATCTTTTCTTTCCATTGATTTATTTTTATGTTATTGATTGATTAATCATATGCAATGCAGTGTTGATTTCGTTTACCACTTCATCAACGGCCGCGTTGCCGATGTTTATTTTTTGTTCGATATCTTTAATCTTTGGCTCGTACTTTTCATTAATTTGTGCCAAAGCGAGTTGTTTTTTCTGTAGATCATCTTGCAATCTGGTGATATTCTCCGTTATTGTTTTGATTTCAGTGTTCAGATTTGCAATCTCCATGGTTCGGTCTTGCTCAGTCTTTTTCTTTTCAGCCTGTTTTTGTTCCGATTCTTTGGCAATGGTTTCTTTCAATTTATTAGCATAATTTGTGCCAGTTGCTACCAGTTTATCCTTGGTTAACGAACTGTCTACAAATTTCAGTGAAGTATAGGCCGCTTTTAATGTGTTTTCCTCTACTTTTCCCATGGCGGCAGCAGCATTCCATACTTCGAAAAAATCGACACCCTGCTCGTTGAGTTTTTCAAGAATGGCATAGACCTTTAATTTCATTTCTTTGAGGTCGGTTGTTCCGTCATTGGCTGTTAGGGGGATTGGGGGAGGTGTTTTTCCAGTTGTAGCCTGGGCCGTGGGCAATGGATATGCCGGTGGTACATGGGGTCTTTCTGGAGCAGCGTTAGTAGCTGGTGCGGGAGGGGCTTGTGCCGGTGGCGTTTGCTGCGGCTGATCGTCCTCAAAAATTAATTTCTTTAGACTGTTTAATATACTGGATCCTCTTTTAGTATCGTCGTTACTCATCATATCATAGTTGATTATATCTCTACTAAAATAATAAAAATTAATATTCTCTTCTAATGAATTGCGCTACGGAACACGTGAAATGGATTTGGGCGATATGAGCTGAGATGAAGCGATGACATACCAGCGAGGGGAGCGGTGCATCAGCTGTTATCGCGCTTTAGGTTGGGGTGGTAAAACAAAGATTCCCAATTGTTGATTGGGAATCTTTGTTTTGATGATAATGGTCCTGTTGGACTATCTGCCAAAATCATCTTGTACGCGAACAATATCGTCTTCATCCGAAGGGTTGTTGGCATCTGTGTGTTGCCAGATCTCGGCTAAAATACCGAAGCCATCCAATCCAATTAAACGGTGACGTTGCCCTTGGCGTAATCTAATTGTTTCGCCTTCTTTTAATGTTGAAACAACCGATTCCTCATCTGTATCAGAAACCATAACGCCAACGTTACCTTGGATAACACGCCAGATTTCGGCACGGCGGTGGTGATATTGCCATGAAAGTCTTTTCTCTGGTGCAACAATTAAAATTTTTGGACTTAGTTTTCCTGAAATTCTTAATTCTTGTACATCCATTCCACCGAAGTATTCATCGGCAAATTCTTGTGCTTGGGATTCGTCGATCACGAAAAATCCTCCCCACGGGCGTGCAGCATCTGATTTATCAATACGAAAACCTTTGGATGTCAGCATTTCCTGTACTTTTTCAAACAATGCGATTTTATCTATAGCCATATTAAAAATTCTAAAAATTTGATATTCCTTAATTCAGTTGCTAAATATAAAAAAAATCCATTAATATTTTAAGTTAACCGTTTTAGCTTTATCTAGATACGTTATAATTGAGCTGTTCTAGCTGTCGTAAGCTATTATGTGCCGCGTGAAGTTAAAAATGAAATTGCTAATTTTGTGCTCAATCTAATTTCAGGATATGTCAAACTTTCAAGTCGATCGGGAAAATACTGCATTTATGCAGGCTGTTGCTTTTGTTAACCAAACGAACCAGAACGTATTTATTACAGGAAAGGCGGGTACAGGAAAAACGACGTTCTTGAAGTATATCCGTGAGCATAGCTACAAAAAGATGGCTATTACGGCACCTACGGGCGTTGCGGCAATGAATGCGGGCGGAACAACTTTACATTCTTTATTTTGGCTTCCTTTTGGGACTTTTATTGAAGATTATGAGTTACGCTGGGACGAACAGGATAGTCATATCTACAATAAATCACGTTTATTCAGCACGATTAAACTGACCAAGCAACGCAGGGCCATTTTACAAGAACTTGAGCTTTTGGTGATTGATGAGGTTTCGATGGTCCGTGCAGATACATTGGATGCGATTAATGTGATCCTGCAATCTGTTCGTCGCGATATGCGGCCTTTTGGTGGGTTGCAGGTGCTGTTCATTGGTGATTTGTACCAGTTGCCGCCAGTTGTGAAAGATGCTGAATGGAATGTTTTACGGGATCATTATTCTTCTGTTTTCTTTTTTAATGCTAAAGTATTGAGGGATAATCCGCTGGTGATGTTAGAGCTTAATAAAATCTATCGTCAACAAGATGAAGGTTTTATTTCCATTTTGAATGCGATAAGAAATAATCAGTGTACAAGTGACATGCTCACGACCTTAAACAGTTACTATCAACAGGACTTTGTTCCAAATGAAGAGGAGCAGTATATTACATTGACCTCCCATAATCGAAATGCGGATGAAATAAATGGAGCCAAGCTGGCATCATTATCGGGTAAAATGTTAAATCTTAAAGCAGTTGTAAAGGACGATTTTGCGCAGGGTTCCTATCCTGCAGAAGAAACGTTGTCCTTAAAGATAGGGGCTCAGGTGATGTTTATTCGAAACGATTCCGGTGATGAACGTAAATATTACAATGGAAAGATCGGTACGGTAAAGGACATCGATACGGTACAGGGAACGGTAACGGTTACATTTCCTGATGGGTCGGAATCTGTAACGGTAAAAAGGGAGACCTGGGAGAATATTCGGTACAATTACGATAAGGGGCAAGATCAGATTAAGGAGGAGATATTGGGTACATTTTCGCAATTTCCACTTCGATTGGCTTGGGCTATCACTATCCATAAAAGTCAGGGGTTGACCTTTCAAAAAGCAATCATTGACGCTGGTACCTCTTTTGCCGCGGGGCAGGTCTACGTTGCATTGAGTCGTTTAACGAGTTTAGATGGGCTAGTCTTAAAATCCATTATCCCTTCTTACGCCATTCGTACCGATTACCAGGTTGTCGAATTTGCACAGCGTGCTCAGGGGCAGGCTGACGTCAATGAGATTTTAGAGCAATGTCAACGGAATTATCTTGGCCAGATTTTAATGCACGGTTTCCGTTGGGACGGACTATTGGCCGAGACTTCGGAGTTACTGAAATCACTGGAAGAGCGTAATATTGACGGAAAGGAACAAGCCGTATTATTTTTCCAACAATTGGTCAAGCACCTTCAGACCCAAGAGAAAGTTGCCCATAAGTTTATTGTTGTACTATATGATTTGTTGCGGGATAAAAACGCGATCGATTATGACGTCATCTGTGAACGTTCTACTGCTGCGGTCAATTGGTTTTTACCGAAAATGGATGTAGATCTGATTGAGGCTTTAACCAAGCATATTGAGGAGTACCAGATACGAAAACGTACGAAGAAATATATTGACGAGTTAAAAGCACTATTGCTTGATTACAAGCGAAAACGCGAGCAGTTGCAACATTGTTTACTTATTGCTGATACGCTTTCAAAACGGGAAGATTTTCAAACAGCGATGCTCGATGTTGCTGCAAGTGTGAAGACCAAAGAAAAAGATGAATTGGCTGCGCAAAGTGCAGATGAAGAAGGACCGAAGAAGTTGGATACAAAGGAAATTTCCTTAGAAATGTTTAAGGATGGTATGAGCATTGCTGATATAGCGGTTAAGCGCGGGATGGTCGCTGGTACGATATATGGACATTTAATTAACTTTGTTGGTACGGAAGTGGAAGCAACAGAGTTGATCGAGCAGGAAAAGTTGGATCGTATTCTTGGTGTTATTCGTGCAAATCCGGATAAATCCTCTTCAGAACTTAAGATGCTTTTGGGCGTGGATATTGATTATCCGGATATTAAAATTGGACAAAAAGTTTTGGGATTGTAGGCAATAAAAATTTATAGCGTATATTTGTAACAAATTGTGTGATATAGTTTGTTGAAAGCCCATTGATAACCTTAAGATTGCTTATGGAAGACAAGAAAGATCCTAACAAGTGGCTTGTGCTGACGACTATTTCAACCCAGATGGTTTTTACCATTTACGTATTTTATTTATTAGGGGATTGGCTGGACGGTAAGTTTCATGCGGAGAACCAACTATGGATGAAGATCTGTACCCTTGGCGGGATTGGAATTTCTCTATATCAAGTCATTAGACAAGTGAATCGAATAAACGATAGATGATAGTATATATAAAGCAGACCCTTATTTTATTTTTTGTTGCGGTTTTGATTTTTGCCGTTCATTTCTTTTTGTTAAAATCTTTTGATGGTATACATTCCTTGGAGGATCTACATTTTCCATTGTATGAAATTTATATTTTTCAACTGATATTATCCGTGATCATCATGGTGGGGATAAGTTACTGTTCGCAGAAATTTCCACAGTATGTTGGTTTTGTTTTCTTGGGATTATTGACTTTAAAGTTTGTCTTAAATTATGTATACATTCATAATGGGTTGGCAAAACCGCAGGCTGATATTTTAAAATATAACTATTTGATCGTTGTCGTTTTATTCCTTTTTTACGATGTTATATTTGCTTACAAGGCTTTAAACAAATCCTAAGGAAGAAAACGATGGTTTTTTCAAAAAAATGTAATATTAAAGTAGCTTTTGTGCTTTATATATAGTATTTTCGCAAAAAATTTTAAATAACATAATAGTAGTATCGTGAGTCTTAAAAGAACACTTCAATTTTTAGCAGTTATTCTGTTTGCAGTTGCGCCATTTTTAACAAAGGCGAATGAGGATGCACACGGAGAAAAATCGCAGGCTGAGGAAATCAATAGCCATATTGAGCATCACTTACAAGATGATTATTATTTTAGCTTCTTTTCGGATGAAGAGACAGGTAAACATTATGGTTTTTCATTGCCTGTTATTTTGATCGATAATGGCTTGAAAGTTTTTATGGCTTCGGCATTCGACCACGGTAATAAAGTTGCTGAGGTTGATGGTCAGTATTATGCATTATACCACGGGAAAATTTATAAGACTGATGCTACAGGTAATTTGATTGGTCATGAGTATCGTAAAAATGCTGATGGTAGTTATATTATGACGATAAATGAAGATGGGAAAGAAGAGAAAAAGGAATTTGAAACTTCTTATGTGATTGGTTCTCATGAGCTTCATGAAGCTGTCGATTTTCATCCATCTGTAGCGATGCCTTTAGATTTCTCGATCACTAAGAGTGTTGTCGGTTTGTTTTTGGCTGCATTTTTAATGTTTTGGGCATTTATTAGCTTGGCTAAAACCTATAAAAAAGGTGCTAACAATTTGCCTAAGGGCGTTGGGCGTGTGTTGGAGCCTTTGGTTATCTATGTGCGTGATGAGATGGCTATTCCAAACATTGGCCATCGTTACAAGGAATTCATGCCTTATTTATTGTCTGTATTCTTTTTGATCTGGATTTTAAACTTGGTTGGCTTGACACCACTAGGGTTTAACGTTACAGGAAACATTACAGTAACTTTATGTTTGGCACTTTTTACATTCTTAATTGTAAATATCAAAGCAAACGCAAACTACTGGAAGCATATTTTTTGGATGCCAGGCGTTCCGGTTCCATTTAAATTTGTTTTAGCACCAATTGAGGTATTGGGATTGTTTACAAAACCATTCTCTTTGATGGTACGTTTGTTTGCAAATATTACAGCTGGTCACACTGTCGTAATGGGACTGATTGCAATTGTTTATTTATTGCAACACCAATTGACAGTAGTGGGTAGTATCGGTGTTTCCATGTTCTTGACAATCTTCTTGATGGTTATCGAACTATTGGTAGCATTTTTACAAGCATTTATTTTTACGATGTTGTCATCCTTATTTATCGGTATGGCTGTTGAAGAACATCACGATCATTAATTAGTAAATTTTTTAATTATTCAAATCATACATTATGTACAATTTAATTGGAGCCGGTTTAATCGTTATCGGTGCAGGTTTAGGTTTAGGTAAAATTGGTGGTTCTGCAATGGAAGCTATCGCTCGTCAACCAGAAGCAGCATCTAAAATCCAAACTGCAATGATTATCATTGGTGCCTTACTTGAAGGTTTAGCATTCGGTGCTTTATTATTAGGTAAATAGTCACAACGGTTTAATGGTATAACCTGTAACGGTTGGTTGCAGGTTATATTATTCCTGAATCTTAAAAAATAAGAATTATCATTATATAGTATAACAATGGATAAATTAATACATTCGTTTTCGTACGGTTTGTTTTTTTGGATGGTCATCGTCCTTGTGGTTATTATCTTTTTATTAGGTAAATTCGCATGGAAACCAATTGTTGATGCCCTAGACGAACGTGAAAAAGGTATTGCAAGTGCTTTGGAGGCTGCTGAAAAAGCTAAATTAGAAATGGCTCGTTTAACAAATGAAAACGAACAATTACTAAAAGAAGCTCGCGCAGAACGCGATGTTATCCTTAAGGAAGCAAAAGAACTTAAAGATAAGATTGTAGCTGAGGCAAAAACTCAGGCACAGGCTGAAGGCGCAAAATTGATTGCACAAGCAAAAATCGAGATCAACGAACAAAAGAACAAAGCTTTGGCTGAGGTTAAGTCTCAAGTTTCTTCTTTGTCTTTGGATATTGCTCGTAAAGTGTTAAACAAAGAATTTGAGGACCAAGGAAAGCAAGAAGCTCTAGTAGCAGATTTGCTTAATGACGTTAAATTGAACTAATCCGGTCACTCAAATTACGAAATAGAATTATGTCAGTATTTAAAGTAGCATCAAGATACGCTAAGTCATTAATTGACTTGGCTAGCGAGCAAGGCTCACTGGAAACAATCAAAGCGGATATGGATTCATTCGCAGCTGTTTTAAAATCCAGTACAGAATTGCAAGCTGTTTTTGCCAATCCTATTGTTCCTTTGGACAAGAAGAAAAACATATTGGATGCGCTATTTAAAGATAAGATCAATCCAAATATCTTGGCATTCTTTAAGATCATGATCAACAAAGGTCGTGGCGAGATTGTATATGCGACTGCTCAAGAATTTATTCGTGAGTATAACGAGGTAAAAGGAATTGTCAAAGCTACAGTTACATCTGCAGCACCGCTTTCTGAAGCTAATTTGGCAGCGATGAAAGATGTACTTGCGAAAGAAACCAACGCTCAAGTGATATTGATCAATAAAGTTGATCATAGTTTGATCGGTGGATTTGTAGTCAATATCGGTGATCGCCAAATTGATGCAAGTATTGCTGGTAAGTTGAATAAATTGGAAAGATATTTGAATCAGAATAACTAGTTTGTTCTGATACTTGAAGTAAAATAAATCAAAAAACCCCTTATAATAATTAAAATGATAGAGGTAAGACCAGATGAAGTTTCGGCAATTCTAAGAGAGCAATTGTCGGGCTTTAAATCAGAAGCCGAACTAGAGGAAGTGGGTACCGTACTTGCTGTAGGTGACGGTATTGCTCGTATTTACGGCTTAACTAAAGTTCAGTCCGGTGAGTTGGTTGAATTTGATAACGGATTACAAGGTATTGTATTAAACTTAGAAGAAGACAACGTTGGTGTTGTACTTTTAGGTCCTTCTGATGAGATCAAAGAAGGAGATACCATTAAACGTACCAACCGTATTGCATCCATCAAAGTTGGTGAAGGCTTGTTGGGACGTGTTGTAAACACTTTAGGTCAACCAATCGATGGTAAAGGCCCTATTCCAGGTGATTTGTATGAAATGCCGATCGAGCGTAAAGCTCCTGGTGTTATCTACCGTCAGCCGGTAACTGAACCATTACAAACAGGTATCAAAGCGATCGATGCGATGATTCCAGTAGGTCGTGGTCAACGTGAGTTGGTTATTGGTGACCGTCAAACAGGTAAAACAGCTGTTTGTATCGATACAATCTTGAACCAAAAAGAATTCTATGATGCAGGAGAACCTGTATTTTGTATCTACGTTGCCGTAGGTCAAAAGAATTCTACAGTTGCGAATATCGTGCGTACATTGGAGGAAAGAGGTGCTATGGCTTATACAGTAGTTGTGGCTGCATCTGCTGCTGATCCAGCTCCACTTCAGTTCTATGCACCAATGTCAGGTGCTGCTATCGGCGAGTTTTTCCGTGATACAGGCCGTCCAGCACTGATCGTTTATGATGATTTGTCTAAACAAGCTGTAGCTTACCGTGAGGTTTCTTTATTGTTACGTCGTCCACCGGGCCGCGAAGCATATCCAGGTGACGTATTTTATCTACACAGCCGTTTGTTGGAGCGTGCAGCGAAAATCAACTCTTCAGATGATATTGCACGCAATATGAACGATCTCCCTGAGTCGATCAAACACTTGGTGAAAGGTGGTGGTTCATTAACCGCGCTTCCGATCATCGAAACTCAAGCTGGTGACGTTTCTGCATATATCCCAACGAACGTAATTTCAATTACAGACGGTCAGATTTTCTTGGAGTCTAACTTGTTTAACGCAGGTATTCGTCCAGCGATCAACGTAGGTATCTCTGTATCTCGTGTAGGTGGTAATGCGCAGATCAAACCGATGAAAAAGGTATCTGGTACATTAAAGTTAGATCAAGCTCAGTACCGTGAATTGGAAGCTTTTGCGAAATTCGGTTCTGATCTAGATGCTGCTACTAAATCTGTCTTAGATAAAGGTGTTCGTAACGTTGAGATCTTGAAACAAGGTCAATATTCTCCAGTTTCTGTAGAGAAACAAGTTGCGATTATTTATATCGGAACAAAAGGTTTATTGCGCAATGTTCCTGTAAATAAGGTGAGAGAATTTGAAGAAGAATTCTTAACACATTTGGAACAACGTCATCCAGAAGTATTGTCAGCTTTTAAAGCTAATAAGTTCTCCGATGAATTAACTGCAGTGTTAGAAACAGTAGCTAAGGATTTAGCATCAAAATATTAATAGTAATGAGTATTTGGTATTGAGTCTATTGACGAGGCTCAATACTCAATACTAGGTACTTAATACTTAAAACAAATATGGCAAATTTAAAAGAAGTAAGAAACCGGATTACCTCGGTATCATCAACACAGCAGATCACGAAAGCTATGAAAATGGTTTCGGCTGCTAAATTGAAGCGCGCTACTAACGCTATCTTACAATTGCGCCCATATGCGAATAAATTAAGAGACATTTTGGCGGATGTTTCTGCGAGTGTTGAGGGAAGTAACTCTCCTTTTACAGTAGATCGTGAGCCAAATAAGGTATTGATCGTTGTTGTTTCTTCTAATAGAGGTTTAGCTGGAGCATTCAACGCAAATGTTATCAAAGCGACTAATAACTTGATCTTTAACAAATATGCCGAGCAACATGCAAAGGGTAATTTGAGTATCATTGGTATTGGTAAAAAGGGTTATGACTTCTACTCGAAACGTAACTTCAATGTGGTAGCTAACCACTCTGATTTGTTTTCTGAGTTAAATTTTGGTTCTGTATCTGTGGTGACTGAATTTATCATGGAACAATTCAAAGAAGGTAATTTTGATCGTGTTGAAGTGGTTTATAATCAATTCAAAAATGCAGCAGTTCAAGAATTGACTGCAGAGCAGATTTTACCATTATTACCTGCGGAAGAAAACAAACAACATACGCATAAAGCAAAAATAGAAGCTGAGGTGGATTATATCATCGAGCCTTCCAAAGAGAAGATTATCGAGGAATTGATACCTAAAGCAATTAAGATTCAATTATACAAGGCTGTTTTAGACTCGAATGCTTCTGAGCATGGAGCACGTATGACAGCAATGGATAAAGCTACAGAGAATGCTGGTGACTTAATCAAATCACTTAAGCTATCTTACAACCAGGCACGTCAAGCTGCAATTACAACAGAATTGACGGAGATCGTATCCGGTGCAGCAGCATTATCAAACGGATAATTTTTATTCGGAAATACATAGAAAAAGCGCTGATCATTTGATTAGCGCTTTTTCTATGTATACTATTTTCTACCATCGAATTAAGGCTGAGCCCCAGGTAAACCCTGCTCCAAAAGCCGCCAAGCATACAAGATCACCGTCTTTAATCTTTCCTTCTTCCCAAGGCTCGCAGAGTGCTATCGGTATAGAGGCTGCAGTTGTATTACCATATTTCTGAATATTGTTGAATACCTGATCCTCCCCTAATCCAAGTGTTTTCTGTACAAATTGCGAAATGCGAAGATTGGCCTGATGTGGAATCAATAAGTCTATATCACTGGTTTTTAAATTATTTTTTGCCAGCGCTTCATGAATGACTTCCGGAAATTTGACAACAGCTTTTTTGAAGACGGCCTGCCCATCCATATTTGGAAATGCAGTCCCATCGTCGAGCATCTCCTTGGTCATCAATAGTCCACCCAACTCCTGGTCCGGCCAATCAGGCATTTTATCCAACCAAATACCACTGGATGCTCCGGGGTAGTACATAGCCAGCTTTTCGGCATCGGCTCCGTCTGAATGTAAGTGTGTGCTCAGGATGCCTTTGCCATTTTCGGTTGTGGGCTGCACAACCACAGCTCCGGCACCATCACCGAAAATAACAGAAACGGATCGTCCTCTAGTCGAAAAGTCAAGTGCAAAAGAGTGTTTCTCGGAACCAACTACGAGCACATTTTTATACATCCCTGTTTTGACAAATTGATCGGCAATAGAAAGCGCATAGATAAAACCCGAGCATTGGTTTCTAATATCCAGGGCTCCGACTTCTTTCATTTCCATTTCCCGCTGAAGCAGAACGGCACAGCCTGGAAAATAGTAATCTGGTGATAGGGTGGCAAAAATGATGAAGTCGACGTCTTCAGGTGTGATATGAGCTCGTTCGATGGCTATTTTAGCTGCTTCGACACCCATGGTGGTGGTAGTTTCGCCAATTCGGTCTGCATATCTACGTTCTTTTATACCGGTTCGCTCCTGAATCCATTCGTCACTGGTATCCATAAAGCGTGTTAGGTCATTATTGGTATATACGTTTTTTGGAACATAATAGCCAATTCCTGCTATTTTTGACTGTAACATAATAAATTCCTCTAATTGATTGTATTCTTCCCTTTTATATTATCGTTAATTTAGAAAAAAATATTCTATTTTTGCAGCATGGGTACCCAAACTGCTGAAGAAACCTTTACGTTAGAAGAGATATTAGCCTCTGTGAAAGAGTCTAATCGACTCATTTTATGGAATGATGAAACCAATACGTTTGAACATGTGATTCATTGTCTCATCTATCATTTACAATATACCGAGAAGCAAGCTGAGAAGATTGCCTGGAAAGTACACACTGAAGGGAAATGTGCTGTATTAGAAGGTACTTATACAGAGATGGAGATTTATCGTAAAATCCTGAAAGCCGAGGGATTGACCGTTTCTGTGGAATAATTTGCCATTCTTTTGTTACCGTAATAATATGGTTACGCTTCAATTTTGTCTGTAAGTTTTAGTTTTCTTTGCAGTATAACTATAAACTAAGCTGAAGCATGTTTTTTTACGCTAAATCGTTTAAATCTTTCTTATTTATATTCTTTTTACCTGTTGTCCTTTTTGCTCAGACCGGTCAAATCAAAGCTATTTTAGTCGATAGCGAAACTTCCAAACCTATTTCATCAGCTAGTGTCGCACTCTTGGACGCCAATAGTAACGTCTTGATTAAGGGAGGACAGTCTGTATCCCAAGGATTTCTTTTATTGTCAGATATTAAACCTGGTAAATATAATGTCCGTATCACTTATGTTGGCTACGAGACACATACTATTGATAGTATAGAGGTCTTAGGGGGTAAAAGTAAGGACTTAGGCCGAATTGCTTTGAAACCTACAGGTAATATGTTGAACGAAGTTGTTATTGAAGGACGAGCTCCAGCCATGCAAATTGGTATAGACCGTAAAACCTTCAATGTAGGCGAGAGTTTGGTCAGCGCGGGTGGAACAGCGACCGATGTGCTTGCGAATGTTCCCACTTTGCAAGTTGATCAGGATGGATCGGTCAGTTTGCGGGGATCAAGTAGTGTGAAGATTTTAATCGATGGCCGGGAGTCTGCTTTAGCAGGAAATGATGTAACTTCTTTGCTTCAGAGTCTACCTGCCAATTCGATTGAAAAAGTTGAAGTGATCACGAACCCTTCGTCGAAATATGACGCGGAGGGACAAACAGGAATTATCAATATCGTTTTAAAGAAGAATATTAGGACGGGACTAAATGGCTCTGTAAATACATCTGCAGGGTCCTATGATAACTATATGGCGGGATTGACCTTGAATTATAGAGATAAGAAGTTTAACTATTTTGGGTCCTATAATTTCAACAAGCGCAATATGGTTGGTAGTGGGGAAACGGACAATACCTTTTTTGGTGATACGACACGCAATTATAGCAAATCCGAATCGTCAAGGAAGGGCAACAGCCATACGGTAAAAGCCGGATTTGATTATAATATGTCAGATCGCACTTCATTGAGTTTTTCGGGTAATTTAAGTATACGTGATAATAAGCGAATAGAGGACTTGAATTATGAGTTCTTTAAGCAATCGCAGATGACGGGAACGAGCGTGCGAAATTCAACACAATTTGAAGACGATCTTGGTTATGAATTAAATGCTGATTTTAGACATCAATTTAAGCGAGAAGGAGAGGAGTTGACGGGGAATGCAAGTTATGGGAGAGACAAGGAAGATGGTACAAATGATTTTTCTCAAAATTATACCGATGGACGGAAGGCCACTTCACGGAAGAATGTTACGTCTGAGGATGGCAAGAATATCAACCTTCAATTAGATTATGTTTTACCTTTCTCTGAAGTAAGCAAATTTGAGGCGGGTTACCGTTCTCAAATCAGAAAGTCATTTGATACCCAGTTTTCCAGATCACTCGATTCGATTGGCAACTATGTGCCAGATTATAGGATCAGCAACGATTTTGATTTCACGAGTACAGTTCATGCGATCTATGCGAATTATCAAAATAAATTAACGGATAAAGTCGGTTATCAAATCGGACTGCGGGGAGAACAATTTGAACTCAAGTCCACCTATTTCTCTAAGGATCCAGCTGCTGTGGAACCGGAATCCAATGCTAAACAGAAATTTTTTAGGTTATATCCAACCCTGTTTTTAACCTATGATGTTGGTGAAAATGGAGATAAAGTTCAATTTAGCTACTCGCGCCGTGTTCAACGCGCTCGTGGTTGGCAAGTTAACCCATTTTTAAATGTATCTGACGATTTGAATTATCGTCAGGGAAATCCAAATCTGAAACCGGAAGATGTACACAGTTTGGAAATGAGCTTTGCCAAAACCTTCGGTAAAGTAAACCTGATATCTTCGGCTTATTTCAATCACGCCAGTGAGGTTATTCAGCCGTTTGTGTACAAAATCGAAGATGGAAGAACATATAGTAGATGGGAAAATATGACCAGTCGTAATCTTTCGGGTTTTGAGTTTATCTCGAAAGTCAACGCAACGAAGGATTTTGACTTTACATTTAATCTCAATTTGATCCACATTCAGTATAATGCAAACCCGGACTATGATATTAAAGAACAAAAGGATTTCGCTTATAATGCTAATCTGACCGCTAATTATCGTTTTACGCCAACATTTTCTGCACAAGTGCGCGGCGAGTATAATTCTTCCCGTGTAATGGCTCAGGGACAGATGAATGCAATGAAAGGTATGGATCTAGCCTTGAAAAAAGATGTGTTGAAGAAGAAAGCTTCAATTATGTTGAATGTGAGAGATGTATTTAATTCGCGAAAAATGAATGGTGTGACGGAGACGGCTCAACTTATATCCAATTTTGAGCACCGTTGGATGAAGCGGATGGTAACTTTATCCCTTTCCTATCGGTTTGGTAGCCAAGATTTAAACAAATCAAAGAAGAAAGTGTCAAATACAAATGAAATGGGCGGTGGAGAGGAATATTAAAAAATATTCCTCTTTATACACTCAAATGCTTAAATTTAATTTTAAAACAAACCTAAAACTAAAAAGAATGAAGTTATTAAAAACAGTTCTTGCGGTATCGGTGATTGCATTTTCAGCACATCTTAATACTGCCGTAGCACAAGCAAAAAAGGAGGTTCCTGCTTACAAAATCTTAGATTTACCCCGTGTAGACATCAAAAAATTTAAAAAGAATAAAGCCGGAGCCTATGTTATTTTTGATGGTACTTCGCTGGAAGGCTGGAGAGGATATGATAAGACCGTAGTCCCAAAAAGATGGGTAATCAATGAGGGCGCGATCAAATTTGATAGCCAAGCCAATGTTGGTAAAGAAGAAGGTGGAGACCTGGTTTTTGCTCATGATTTCAAGAATTTCGAATTGGAGTTGGAATGGAAAGTTGCTAAAGGAGCAAATTCGGGTATCTTCTTTCTAGCGAAGGAAGTTGAAGGACAGCCGATTTATATCTCGTCTCCAGAGTGCCAAGTCTTGGACAATGAAAATCATCCTGATGCTAAAATGGGTGTAGATGGGAACCGTAAATCGACTTCATTGTACGATATGATTCCTGCCAAACCACAGAATGGTAAACCCTATGGCGAGTGGAATAAGGTTAAGATCAGAGTAAACAATGGCAAGGTGGAGCATTTTCAAAATGGTGTAAAGGTCGTTGAATATACATTATGGGATAAGTCGTGGATTGATTTATTGCAAAAGAGTAAATTCAGTGCGGAAAAATGGCCTTTGGCTTTTGAATTGTTGAGCCATGTCGGTGGAGATAGCAAATCGGGACTTATCGGTCTTCAGGATCATGGAAATGATGTCTGGTTTAAGAATATTACCGTTAAGGTTCTAAAATAGAAAAAGCAGCTCAAAGCTGCTTTTTCTATTTTCTACAGTATCGACTGTAATTCTTTTAAGTCGATAATCATATGTGCTACATCATCCGGTTTTTCAACAACATTTGGGTTAAAGAAAATGGCGTCCATGCCTACATTTGCGGCTCCACGGATGTCGGCATCAAGGTTATCTCCAATCATCAGTGATTGCTGCGCTCGCGCTTGAGCAGTTGTCATTGCGAACTCAAATATTCGGGGGTCCGGTTTGTTTACGCCGATGACTTCTGAAATAAAAATATGTTTGAAATATTTGTTGAGGTTGCTCTTTTCCAGTTTGGTCTCACAGGCCTCTTTGAAACCATTAGATATCAAGTGAAGATTGTATTTGTTGCTCAAATAAGCTAAGGTTTCATGTGCATGGGGAAATAGATTTGTTTTTTGGGGACAGATAGCGAGATACTCCAGTTCAAATTCTTCGGGAAACAACTCCGGCTCTACACCTAGATCAGTGAAGGTATCGGCAAAGCGTGCTTTCCTGAGTTCTGGTTTTGAAATCTTTCCGTGATGATAGAGCCCCCAAAGTCGATGATTGTTAACCGTATAAGTTTCTATAAAACGGGTGGATGACTCTTGATTAAACAAGTGATCAAACTTGTATTTAAAATATAGCTCGTGCAGACTTTCTTCAGCATTTTTATCAAAATCCCATATTGTATGATCAAGATCGAAGAAAATGTCTTTTTTATCATGATTAAACATATGCAAAATTAAAACAAATTAACCTGAAGTTCCAAGTCCGTTGGGTTATCTTGTGATGAAATTAACGGTTACTTTTATCGATATCGGGTCTACGATCGTTTATATGACTGTTTGGTGATTTTAGTCTTATTGCGAATCGGTTAATTTTCTTCTTTGTGTCATAATCCTTCGGATATTTCCGAATACATGGGTGAATACCTATTTTTGTCACATGAAGAAAGCGCTGTTACTCTTTTATTTCCTATTGTTCTATGCGGTTATGCAACTGATATGGTGGGGGGTGATGTTTATTCGTTTTGATCCGAGCAAAAAGAACATGATCATAGGAGAGGGAATATTCTTTTTGATTATTTTCTTGTGGGGTGCCTGGCGATTGAAGCGACTGGTTGAAAGGGAACAGAAACTGCTGCAGCAACAGCAGAACTTTCTTTTGGCGATCACGCATGAGCTTAAATCACCGTTGGCTTCTGTCAAATTGTATATTCAAACTATTTTGAGACGTGATCTTGACAAGGAGCAACAACAAACGTTCTTGAGAAACTCGCTGAAGGATATTGAGCGTTTGGATGATCTGGTTGAAAATGTATTAATGACAACCAAGTTGGACAGCCGTAATTACAGTATGCCGAAAGAGGATTTTAATTTTACTGCTTTGGTAGAACAGGTTGTGGATAGGCTTCAGAAGAATTCCTGTAGTTCACAAGTACTGAAACCTTATGTGGAGGCGGATATCATTATTCATGCAGATAAGTTTGCGATCAGTAATGTGGTAACTAATCTGATAGAAAATGCGATTAAGTATTCACCGGCATGTGCTATGGTGGATGTGAAATTATATACGGAGAATAATAAAATAATTTTTTCTGTTGCTGACCATGGTATCGGTATCAGTGATGAAGAGAAAAAACTTATCTTTAATAAGTTTTATCGCGTGGGAAGTGAGGCAACACGAAAAACCAAAGGTACAGGTTTGGGGTTATATATCGTGAAAACCGTATTGCAGAAGCACGACGCGACCATAAAAGTTAAAGATAACACTCCTAAAGGGAGTATTTTTGAAGTAACATTTGAAAGAAATGCAAAGTAAACAAAGAATATTACTTGTCGAAGATGAAGAACACTTGTTAGAAGCTATCAAGTTGAATCTCGAAATGGAAGGTTACCGTGTTACTACGGCTACCGATGGAAAAAAAGCACTAAAAGTCTTCAAGGAGGAACGTTTCAACTTGGTGGTTTTGGACGTGATGATTCCCGAAATTGATGGATTCCAAGTAGCTGAAACTATTCGACTGCAAAACACTGAAGTTCCTATCATGTTTTTAACTGCGAAAAATAGCAGTGAGGATCGAATTACGGGTCTTAAGAAAGGGGCGGATGATTATTTGGTAAAACCTTTCAACTTAGAAGAATTGATTCTTCGTGTTGGAAATTTGGTGCGTCGTAGCATGAAACCAGACGATTTGAAAGAACTGAATTCTTATCAAATCGGTGATAAAACGATCTATTTTAATTCATACGAGCTACATCATGCGGATGGTACGATTACTTCTTTGACAAAGAAGGAAACCATGTTGTTGAAACTGTTGATTGAACGACGTAATGAGGCTGTATCGCGGGAACAAATATTGGAGACCGTATGGAATTACGATGTTTACCCATCGACACGTACCATCGACAATTTTATCTTAACCTTCCGAAAATATTTCGAACCAGATCAAAAGCATCCGATTTATTTCCATTCTATCAGGGGTGTTGGTTATAAGTTTACCGACAATAACGCATAGAGATAGAAAGAGATGATGACAATCAGGGCTAGAATAGCCGTTATTTTTATTGCCGCATTATTTTTGGGTTATGGCTTGTATCAAGGACATTATCAAACTGCTGTACTAATAGCAGGAGGAATAGGCTACTTGATTTGGAGTCATTTTAGGGAAGGGTCCGTTTTTTTGGCAACGCAGGCTTTTCATAGACAAGATTATGAGAAGACAAAAAACTTGCTAGCTGAGATCAAGAACCCAGATGCGCTCCGTAAAGGCAGACGCAATTTCTATGAATTTATGATGGGAAATATTGCGCTTAAAGAGGAACGCGTCGATGAAGCTGAGTATCATTTTCAGCTCGCTTCTCGTCTGCCTTGGAAAAAAGATAATGAAAAGGGGATGGTTATGATTAATCTGGCAAATATAGCGTTGCGAAAGTTGGATTATGAAAGAGCGAGAGCCTATACAGATGTTGCCAATAAGTTACATCTGACGGCTAGACAGAACAGCATTATTACAAAAATAGAAAACGAAATTTCAAAACATTTATAGTGAGTACTACTTTACAAAACGACTTATTGATTAGAGCTGCATTCTCGCAGCAAACGGAAAGACCTCCTGTGTGGATGATGCGTCAAGCTGGACGCTTTATGAAGGAATATTGGGATATCAAGAATAAATATTCCTTTTTGGAGATGTGCAAAACACCAGAAATTGCTGCGGATGTCACTATGCTCCCCGTAGATTTGCTAGGCATTGATGCCGCTATTTTATTTTCTGATATTTTAGTTACAGCAGAAGCTATGGGAGGGGATCTGTCCTTTGAGCAAGGTGTCGGTCCTCGTTTTTCTAATCCTGTGCGCTCTGTAAAGGATGCTGAAGCTTTGTCTATCAACTGTTTGGATAAATTGCAGTATGTTGCTGATGCAATCAAGGTCATTCAACAACGTCTTGACAGCCGTATCCCTTTGATTGGTTTTGCGGGCGCGCCATTTACAATTTTAAGTTATTTGGTTGAAGGTGGATCTTCAAAAGATTTTAAGTTAACAAAGTTGATGTTGAATAATCAACCTGAGCTGGCCCACCTGATCCTTCAAAAGATTGCGGATGTAACGGTTGAATATCTTAACATGCAGATCGCAGCTGGAGTAAATGCAATTCAATTATTTGATAGCTGGGCCTTGGCATTATCATGGAATGATTACCGTGATTTTTCACATTATTATAATAAACAGATTATTGCTAAATTGAACCGTAAGGATATTCCGGTCATTTCCTTTTGCAAAGGATCTTCAGTTTTTGCACCAATGATGGTCGAAGCGCAACCTGATGTTGTTTCTATCGATTGGAATGCAGATTTAAAAAATATTAAACAATCCTTGCCGCAAGGTATTGCTGTTCAAGGAAATTTGGATCCATTTGTTTTGTATGCAGATAAACCTGTTATCAAAAAGAAGATTATCGAACTATTTGAGCGTATGAGAGGTGAAAATGGTTTTATCTTTAACTTGGGTCATGGTATTATGCCCGATATTCCTTTTGATAATGTAAAATATGCCATTGAGGTGGTAAAGGAATTTAGCTATTAACTGCTTGCTATTTAAAACGAAAAAAGACCTGCCTTTGGCGGGTCTTTTTTCGTTCTAAAATAGTCTAATCCAGTAGGTTTGATAGTATACTTTTGTGTATTGGATGTAAGATTTGTTCAATCGGCAATTGAATATATTGATTGCTACTAACTTTTCTTATTTTTGTAACTATGGTCTATTTGTATGCGAAAGCGATTCATATTATCTTTGTAGTTTGTTGGATGGCTGGATTGTTCTATATTGTTCGACTATTCATCTACCATACAGAAGCACAATCTAAGTCGACAGAAGAGTACGGGATTTTGCATAGGCAATTTACCTTAATGGAAAGTAAATTGTGGTGGATCATCACAACACCTTCCATGTACCTCACTATTGTCGCAGCTCTCGTTATGCTCTATATTAATCCCGGTTTGCTTATGATGGGCTGGATGCATGTTAAGCTTACGTTTGTATTAGGATTAATTCTTTATCATTTCTCCTGCCAGCGGATCATGTTCCAATTACAGGGTGAGTCGTCTAGGTGGTCGTCAACAAAATTGAGACTATGGAATGAACTTGCGACAGTTTTATTATTCGCGATCGTTTTTACTGTTGTCTTAAAATCGGCACTGAACTGGATATTTGGCGTTTTGGGGCTCTTAATTTTATCTATCGCTTTAATGATGGCCGTAAAACTTTATAAAAAGTACCGGAACAAGAAAGTATAACAAAATGTTAAATTCTCTGATTTCTTAATCCTTTTTTATGCTGTGTAGTCGAAGGAATATAAATTGAATTGGATTATGTACAGAAAAATTCTCGTTGTGGTCTTGTTGCTTAGTGTTGCAACGGCTGGCTTTGGTCAGCGTTACAGGCCTTTTGGTGGAGCATTAAATATCTACTCTACAGATGTTCCCTTTTTTCTTTATATCAACAACATTTTGTACAACAATAGGGCTTCAACGGATATTCGAGTATCCAATCTGAAGAGTCGGCGTTATGATCTGCGTATCGTATTTGCTGATCGGCAGCGGCGTACACTGAGTGGTAGTGGCGTGCAACTTGTCAATAGAAATGGACAATACATGAATGTTGTGTTTTCTGTCAGTAGCAGACGGGGAAATAGGGGCATTATCTTGGAATCCATGAGTCCTGTTGATCGTTATAGCAATGGTAGTTATGGAGAGAATTTACTGTATGATGATCCGGATAGCTATAATGAAGAACAATATCATGATCCATATAGGCGTTCAGAAAGTCGTAAAGATTTACCAAATAATAATCGGGACAGATATAATAATGATCGATATAAACAGTCAGGAAACCCTAACGTTTATCGTGACGACGTAGCCAATCAACGCGGATATGATGACAATGACGATAATGTGCGGTCCGATGACGGTGGAATGAATAAGACAAACTCCAATCGATTGAATGACCTGTTGAATCAGAAGGAAAACGATCAGGATAGACTGGCAGTAGCTGCTCAAGAGTTAAAAAGTATGCGCCTAAGTGTGACTGAAATTGTTGATTTAATGGAACTTTTTATAAGAGATGATAATAAACTGGCTTTTGCCAAATATGCTTATCCAACCTGTGTGGATAAACAGAATTATGAGAGAGTAGGAGAGGCCTTATCGTTCAGCTCAACACGGGAAAAGCTAGTTGATTTTTTAAAAAAATAAAAGGAGCATTTTGCTCCTTTTTTTATTCACCGCCGAAGCAGATATATTTTAATTCCATATACTCATCCAACCCGTGTTTAGATCCTTCACGGCCTACACCAGATTGTTTTACTCCACCAAAAGGAGCTGCTGCATTTGAAATAAGACCTGTATTGACACCAACCATACCAGCGTCTAGTAGTTCAGCGACACGAAGACAGCGATTTATATTTGCACTATAAAAATAAGAGGCTAAGCCAAATTCAGTCATATTGGCCATTGCTATTCCATCTGCTTCTGTTTTGAAACTGAAAAGGGCGCAAATCGGACCAAAAGTCTCCTCGCGAAATATAAGCGCTTCTTTTGGGACGTTGGCCAGTACGGTTGGCTGGAAAAATAGATCTTTGATGACCTTTCCTCCAGTAGCCAATTCGGCACCATGATTTAAGGCGTCTTGAACATGATGCTGAACTTTTTCTAGACCTTTTGCATTGATTAAGGGGCCTACCTGAATACCTTTGTCGAGCCCATTGCCAACTTTCAATTTACTGACAGCATGGCTAAGTTTCATCGAAAACTCATCATAGACATCTTCTTGAATTAGAAACCTGTTGATGGAAACACAAGTTTGCCCTGAGTTCCTAAATTTTCCAGCAATAGCTCCATCAACAGCAGCATCAATATCGGCATCGTTAAAAACCAAAAAAGGTGCATTACCACCGAGTTCCATGGATACCTTTTTTATATTTGAAGCAGATTGTTCTAGTAGCGTTTTTCCAACTTCAGTAGAACCTGTGAAGGAAAGTTTTCTTACCAAACCATTCGTCGCTAATTCTTTTCCGATACCAGCACTGTCTTTTCCTGTAATAACGTTAAACACGCCTTTCGGGACACCTGCTTCTTCAGCGAGTTTAGCCAATGCGATAGCAGAAATAGGGGTTTGTGATGCAGGCTTAAGTACGACGGTACAACCAGCAACCATAGCAGGAGCTACTTTTCGGGTAATCATCGCTAAGGGAAAATTCCAAGGAGTAATGGCGGCTACAACACCGATGCCTTGCCTAATAGTAAGCATTCTAGTTCCTTTTTTATGGGAAGGTATCGTTTCACCATAGGCCCGCTTTCCTTCTTCTGAAAACCACTCAACAAAGGAGCTACCATAGTCAACCTCGACTTTGGATTCGCTTAGCGGTTTGCCACTTTCTAAGGTCATGATTTCCGCAAGATCGTCTTTATGCTGTTGAATAAGGTCGTACCACTTGCGGGTGATGTTGCATCGTTCCAATACAGTTGTATTTTTCCAACTTTCCCAGGCATTGTTAGCAGCATCTATTGCTTTAGTACAATCTGCCACTTTTAAATCTGGCAATGAAGCAATAACTTTTCCTGTAGCGGGATTTATAACGTCAAAGGTGTGTTTTGACTTGATAAATTTCCCATTGATATAGGCGCTGTCAATTAAAAGTGTATTTTTCATCGATGTAAATTTAATGGTCACAAGTATAATTAGAAGATTTCCGAACTAAATGTCACTTCAAAATGATTGTAGTTTGTTTAAATGAACCTTTCTCGTTCAGATTTTGAAGGTATCGTACAAAATTCATTTTTTCCAAACCAACGATAGCGGTTTTTAGCGAAATAATCATAAAGCGCATCTCTCCAACCGCGAGGTAAAATTTTTAGTAAATAACATGTCATATAAGGGAAACCCAATTGCTCACATATTTTAAGAACAGCTTCGCTTTTGACAAAGCTACCTGTTGGAGAGAGGTAAACGATGGAATCAATGTTTTGGGGAATATTTACTAGCGCGGTTCTGGCAAATTCAGATTGCAGCGAACTAAATAAGAATTTTTTTTTACGATCTATCCTTAATAGTATTTGAACAAAGCGATTACAGACCAAGCAATCACCATCGAAAAAGATGATATGTTTCCCTTGTTGTTCCATATAATAAAGTTACTTCTAATTGTTGAAAGTACTGCCATTACAAGATCATAAAAAAGGAGCGATTATATTACCACGCAACGTTATGTTTGCTATGATGCCAAAAAAAGCGGTGTTTTTTTGGAACACCGCTTTTTCGTAATTTTCTTTTTATAGATTTTTCATGATCGTATGTCCCATACGATCCCTCTTTGTTTTTAGATATTCCTCGTTGAAGGGATTTGCAGTAATTTCAATGGGCACATTTTCTACAATTTCAAGTCCATAGCCCACTAAACCAGCACGTTTGGTTGGATTATTTGACATAAGGCGCATTTTAGTAACGCCAAGATTTCTAAGGATTTGCGCTCCCACGCCGTAATCTCTCAAATCAGCTTTGAATCCTAATTGTACATTAGCATCTACTGTGTCTAAGCCATTTTCCTGTAATTTGTAGGCATGTAATTTATTGATGAGTCCAATACCGCGACCTTCTTGATTCATATAGACAATAACACCTTTGCCTTCTTGCTGGATCATTTCCATTGCTTTGTGCAATTGAGGGCCGCAGTCACAACGGCAGGAACCAAAAATATCACCTGTAACACAAGAGCTATGCACGCGCACTAAAATAGGTTCATCTTCATTCCAATCGCCTTTGTAAAGTGCTAAATGTTGTTCGCCAGTGTCTTTTTGTGTAAATGCTTTCATTTTAAAATCACCATATTGCGTCGGCATATTAACGGTGACTTCTTCATTGATTAACGAGTCGTGCTTAAGACGATATTCAATTAGATCTTCAATACTAACGATCTTTAAATCAAATTTTTTAGCAACTTCCATTAGTTCCGGAAGTCTGGCCATTTCACCGTCTTCTTTTAGAATCTCAACCAATACACCCGCTGGTTCAAATCCTGCTAATCGAGCAAGGTCAACTGTAGCTTCAGTGTGTCCTGTACGGCGTAATACACCACCATCTTTAGCTATTAGCGGGAAAATATGTCCCGGTCTGCCCAATTCTTCATAATGAATATTGGGATCGATCATTGCTTTAATTGTTTTCGAGCGGTCTGATGCAGAAATACCGGTTGTACAACCATATCCCTGTAAATCAATGGAAACTGTAAAGTTCGTTTCATATACCGCTGTATTCTGTCCCACCATTAAGTCAAGGTGTAATGCATCTGCTCTTTCTTTTGTAATTGGAGCACATACTAGTCCACGACCGTGAGTCGCCATAAAGTTGATGATTTCGGGAGTTGCATTGCGGGCAGCTGTGACAAAGTCTCCTTCATTTTCGCGATCTTCGTCATCCACGACGATTACTACTTTTCCTGCTTGTATATCAGCGATCGCTTCTTCGATCGTGTTTAATTTGAAATCCATTTATTGATATATTGTAATTGGTACAAAGTTAGTGTAGAATATAAATTTATTTATAATAGCGTTGTCACAATCTAATGTGATTCTTTTAATTTATTCTTTTTTACAAGCTTTTCCTTAATCCACTTCCAAGCGGCTTCTACTTTTAATTTATATTGATCAATATCAAATAGGGCGGAATCTGTTGTGGACTTGTATGTTAGAAAAGCCGCCAATGGTGTTAAGACAATAATGGCCATCCACATACCTACGGCTGACGATATAGCACCATCTTTAGCTGTTTTTTCTGCTACTGTAGAAATAATGTGATAGATGAGAAAGAAAATGATAGCCATGACCACGGGAAGACCAAGTCCACCCTTTCTGATAATGGCTCCTAGTGGAGCTCCGATTGCAAATAGTAAAAGACAGGAGACGGCTAGGGTAAATTTGCGATGCCATTCAATACGATAGCGGATATCTTTCGATTTGTAATCTTTAAATTCAAGTGTACGGCCGTTCAGATCTTCCTTTAAATAATTCAACTGGTTTAGCGCATTCATGGTAATCTGTGCCCGTTGTTCTTGGGGAACGAGATCGGTAAGCAAATTTTTAAAAGGTTTGATCTTAGCCTCTTTGACCTTTGGCTGTCCGGGTTGATTCGCGCTAAAATATTTCGAATAAATATTATATCTGGTGTCTAATGTGCGTACGATTGCTTTTCCCATACTGTCTATCTTAATATGGTTGGAATCGATGTACATGTCTAACTGTTTCAGGTTTAACATGGCATGGTGGCTCTTGAAGAGATTTTCATCAGTTTTACCTTGTTGAAAACTTCCCATATCAAACTTCTGCTCTGTTTCCTTGAACTTAAATCGCGTAAATTGCTGACGTGGATCGTAGGTTTTGGAATTTTTAGTCCGAGCTTCCTCGTAGCGGATACCATCCTTAAGTTTTAGGATCATATAATTGTTGTCAGGAGAGTTATAGATATACCCTTCTTTAGCCATAAGTACATTATTGGCTGTATTACCGCCACGGTGATCATAGATCATCAAGTCATAGAGAATTGTTCCCGCTTTGTTTTTTCCTTTGGCGCGGATCGAATAACCTGGAATGGTGTTATTAAAGATTCCGGGTTTGATGAGAAAATCTGCCTTTTTATTACGTACATCTGTAAGTAGCGTACCCATTTTTAGGTTCACTACGGGGAGAATATAGTCGGAGAACAGAAAAGAACTTGTTGCGAAAATTGCAACGAGTATAAATAGCGGGGTCATCGCTTTACGTAAAGATACGCCCGCAGCCTTGATCGCAACTAATTCATAGCTTTCACCTAGATTTCCGAAAGTCATAATGGAGGAAAGGAGCATGGATAAGGGCATTGCCATTTGGATTTGAACAACGCATTGATATCCAATTAGCTCCATGATCGTATACCATTCAAAACCTTTTCCGATCAAATCATCAATGTACTTGAATAAGAAGAGCATCAATAAGACAAACATCACAATAAAGAATGTGACGATAAACGGTTTTATGAAAGCTTGAAGAATAAGTAAATGAACTTTTTTCATCCGTGACGCAAAGCAAATTGATACCTTTACATTAAGGCATCTTCCACCTAAGGAGCTCCCGCAGGAGCCCTTAGCGGAAATATATTGCAAAGATAGGCTTTTTTATGCACCTATAACACTTTGTAGATAGACTATTGAATTTTTCCAAATTAACTTTCTATTTTCAAGGTCTTCTTCTTTAGCGTAATCAGTTATCTTAAGAGCAACATCATTTGTTAGCTCGTCTTGATCGATCTCCAGATCGAAATAATAGGGATCATCATCGAGCCATTTAAAGCGTACAGATTTATTTTCTCTCGATGCTACAATTTTTGCTCGGTGAGGTTCATCATCCCAAATGAAAGTATAAACGGTGTCTTTATAGTTTACATCATCTGCAAACCATTGTGCCAATTCGTTTGGTTCTTGCAAATACGGAAATAAAATTCTAGGTGAAGAGTTGATGATATATTCTAGTTGGAATTTTATTTTATCTGCCATAAAAATGTTTTTTTAAAATTTTAGTTTGTTTAAATCAAAAATAAGCTATATTTGCATTCCCAAAATGGCGGGGTAGCTCAGATGGTTAGAGCGTTGGATTCATAACCCAAAGGTCGGCAGTTCGATTCTGCTCCCCGCTACAAATCTCTTCCAAAATTGCTTTTTACTGCATCAACTTATTATTTGTAATAATACATATTTATTTTGTTATTGCAAGTTTTTTTGTAAAAAGTTGCCCCTGTTTTTTAATAAACATGTTGTTTTTAGGGCTATCAATTTTTTCACCTTTAGTTTCTATTTTTCAATGATAAATTTATTGAGTTAGAAATGAGTTTGTTGTATTTAATGCGGGTTTTAAATAGGCGAGAATTGGTAAAAAAATAAAAAAATCTTTTGAATTGACATACGAAGTGGTATATTTGCATACCGAAACGGCGGGGTAGCTCAGATGGTTAGAGCGTTGGATTCATAACCCAAAGGTCGGCAGTTCGATTCTGCTCCCCGCTACCAAAAGCATCAGTCTGTTAAGATTGATGCTTTTTTTATGATTGCATGTATCTCCTTTTTATCGCATTACCTCTTACCGCTGACAAGAGTACATCTATCTTTGTATTGTTTCATGGATAATATTTAAATAATGAACATAAGACCTATACTAGCCCTATTCTGCTTTTTGATCTGCCATCATGTATTTGCACAACAAGGCACAATAAGCCATGTCGTTACGCATCAACGGAAAACCATTCTGTGTGATGCACAGAATGGCGAGAATTCTTATCCGGCTTGGGGTGTATTTCCAAAAGAAAACTATCCTGTAAGAAAGATTACCATGTTCGTTACGCTGGGTAGCCCAGATAGTTTGCGGACAGCGCATTGGGACTATTTGGATCACATCGTGTTGCGTCGTAAAGGAGGGAAAAACGGACCTGTGCTAAACTATGAATTAGGAAGAATGCTCACGCCATATGGTAGTATCTACAATAAAGGATGGAGTTGGAAGTGGCAGGTCGATGTGACTGATTTTGCTCCTTTTTTAAGGGATAGTGTGGAAATTGTCTATACTCATTCTGGTTTTGAGGACAAGACTGTAGGGTGGGCACTTACTGTAGATTTTGAAATTTTATCAGGCCCACCAGTAGTTACGCCACTAGGAATAACAACACTGTGGAATAAAGCCTATAGCTATGGGGACGCCAATGAGAAGATAGAGGAGCATCTGTTGCCGATAACATATACCTTGAGTCCGGGAGCAGCATTGAGCCGAATACGTATTCAGCATACGGGGCATGGTATGGATAAACCACGTGGCTGTAGCGAATTCTGTAGCCGATGGCGTGAATTGACCTTAGATGGAAAAACTGTAGACAAACGTGATATGTGGAAGAAATGTGGTGGTAATCCGCTTTATCCGCAGGGTGGAACCTGGGTACATGACCGCGCATATTGGTGCCCTGGAGATTTGCAGCAGCCTGATTTTATTGATGTATTTACTAAAGTTGGAACTCATCAAGTTGCTTTGCAGATGGAGCCCTATACAGCGACAGATAATGTACAGGCTGTCGAAAATATATCCGCTTACTTGTTTCAATATTCAGCTCCCAAACAAAAAGTAGATGTCGCAGTCGAGTCAATAATGGTTCCAAGTGATGAACAGCGTTTTTCTCGATTAAACCCGGCAAGCGCTGTCCCAAGAATCTCTTTCAGAAATTTAGGTGCTGACCCGATTCGATCCCTAGAAATTGTTTATGGCACGAAAGGATTTCCTGTCAGAACTTTTCATTGGAAAGGTAATCTCTCTTTTAACCAAGTAGCAGAAGTTATACTACCTGGAGAAATTCAGGAAAAAGATCAGGAGAATGTATTTATGGTGTCACTTCTAAAACCTAATGGGAAGTCGGATGCCTGGCCTCTGGACAATAAGGCGGAAAGCATTTTTACCGCGCTGCAGAAATTTCCAACTGACTTTGTTCTGGAGTTTATGACCAATAATAAGCCTGCGGATAATCGTATATTTCTAATTAATGCCAAGCAGGATACGGTCTTTCGTAAGAACGGCTCTCAACTGGATGCGGTAACGATGTATAGAGATACTTTACACCTTAGTGAGGGAAATCACTCACTCTCTTTGGTTGATACCGCAGGTAATGGACTGCAGTTTTGGGCACAGCCTGAAAATGGTGATGGCCATTTACGGATCTTCGATCTGAAAGGAAACCTTATTCATGCTTTTGAAAGCGATTGTGGAAATGGCGAAATGTTTAGTTTCAATGCCAAACGTGGTTTTGAGATGAACACAACGTCAACGCAATATGCCTTCTCACTTTATCCAAGGTCGGTTGTGGATAAAACGCAACTGAGCGTAGTGTCCAATAAACCGAATGAGATGACTGTCCTTTTTATGGTTGATGGCGTTTTGTGGCAAAAACACGAATACAGATCCATTCAACAGGCTGTCCTGAATTATGATGTGAGTCATTTACCTTCGGGAAGAATAATCGTAGAAGTTTTGATGGATGGTATTAGCCGATTTAAAGGACGGATAAATAAAAGATAACCGGATAAAAGAAAAAAGCACAGCAATTTTGTGCTTAGATTTTGAAGAATTTGATAAAAAAAGCTCCATTATGGAGCTTTTTTTATCTGTTTAATCAATTGTCGTCGTAAGCTACCCCTTTCCAGTCTTCTCGCTGTAAGTACTTCAGCATTAAAAAGAAAATGAACCATGCAAGTCCAGCTAAGATCCAAATTAGCGTTTCATAGTGGAAAATGGTTTTATGTAAGTATCCCAAAAGACCCAACAGACCTAATATCAGTAGATTAGTTATTGCCTTTGAATTGGATTGACTAGCCTTCGAAAACGGATAGCTTTTGACAATAAAAAGCATAATCAGAATACTTTCGATACCGCCAATAGCGGAAGATAATAGCAGATCATTAATAGAACTGAGACCAAATAGCGGTACGCAGATAGAAAGAAACAGAATGTTGAACGGTACAACATATTTGATAAGACATGCTTTAAGAACTCCAGTCATCAGTTGTCCCGGTTTTTGTATGGGAGTCACATGGTAGACCCAGGCCGCTTTATATTTATTGCTTTGCGTAATAAGCTGGAAAACGGTTAGTATGGTTAATAACGAAAGATAAAACATAATGATATACAAGCCTGAATCACGAAGCTTCGCTATTTTTCCAGCTATTGGGAGATCATCTCCTGAACGTAGAAATAAAAAAACAAAATAAATAGGTAGATAAGCCAACGAAGGGTATAGCTGTTGCTTAAATTCTCTTGTTTTGGAACTTATGAGCCATACAATGCCAAATCCAGCCTCTTCAATGGGGGATGTGCAAACGTTCGAAGAGATCCTTTTATATAGCGGTAATTTGGACGGGTTATCTCGCGTTAATTGTGATTTCTCACTAGGTAGGTTATCGGCACTTGCCAGCGCGGCTATTTTTGCATTAAATCCACGTGAAAACAACTTAGTACAAGCATAGATACCAGCAAGAGGAGTTAGTATTCCCAGTATTGATAAGATGACCATATGTACACTGTGGTTGCCAAAGAGTAATGGTTGAAATGATGCAATCCAGGTACTTGGGAATATCCAAAGAAATCTGAGTTGTTCCATCGTTAAATGAGATTCTACAATAGATTGAATCAAATTAGGGCCAACATAATAGGAGAGGAAAAGAACCAGTGAGAGACCGATCTGTATATAAGTAATTACATCTTTAAACTTTTGTATGGGGAGATATTTGATGCTAATCAGATAAAATCCGTTGACAAATATCAGCGCGATCAATGTGCTTAGTATAAGCTGCAGACATAAAAGAAGGACGGAGACGATATCCCAATTGAAAGATACATAAATAAGCACAGGTAAGGTCAACGCAATTACTTGATTAAAAAGCTTGATTGCAATAAAAGTTATTCGGGAAATAGCTAAAGTCTTATCATTAACTGGTCTGGGCATAATGATATACTGATCCCGAGTATCTAATAGTATGGGCGAAAAATCGGACACCAGTGTAATACTTAACATGCTAATGAAACTGAGTAGCATGATCGAAATGGCTAAGTATCTATCTGGAATCGACAAAATAATGACCATGAATATCAGGCCAAAGATGAGATACAATAAGAATTGTAAAATCGATGACGAAGAAGATGATTTTCCGGAGCTGCGTTTCCGAAAGCTAATAGGCTTTCGGTTATCTAAGATTATTTTGGTTTCTAAGATGATCTTAAACTGTTCATAATTGATGCCTAAGCCTTTCCAAACCCCACGAAAAAGAAGGATAAATTTTAAGATAAATTTTTCCATGTTATTGAATTGCTGTAATGATATTGGAAGCGTCTAATGCACTGCTGCCCGTATTGGTTAGTTTAGCAAATATATGCTCCAATGATTCGTTTGGATCTGTTTTTAGTTCCTCAATCGTGCCATCCGCAATGATGCTCCCCTGGTTTATCAGTAAAATCCGATCAGACACTTTTTCAACAACGTCCATCATATGTGAACAATAGAAAATTGTTTTCCCTTCTTTTGCAAGTAATGAGATAAGTTCTTTAACAAAGATAACGGCATTGGCATCAAGTCCGGATAAGGGTTCATCCAGGACGATAATTTGTGGGTTATGAATAATTCCTGAAATCAAAAGTACTTTTTGGCGCATTCCCTTAGAGAAGGTATCCATCCTATTATTTGAATTAGATTCAAGGCCAAAGGCTGCTAAAAGTTTTAGGGAACGTTCTAAAATGACTTTATCTTCCATCCCATAGAGTTTACCTACAAAATCCAAGTATTCCACGGGGGTCAGGACATCATATAATTCTGCGTTTTCGGGAACATATCCCAATAATGCTTTTACTGCAAGTGGATCTTCTTGAATATTGATGCCATTAATTGCTACAGTGCCTGTGAAATCCTCGATAAGTCCTGTTAATATTTTAACGGTAGTGGATTTGCCGGCACCATTTGGACCAATATAACCGATAACTTGGCCTGGGAATATGTCAAGGTTGATTCCTTTCAATATTTCTTTTTCTCCGTATGATTTTTTTAGGTCAACAATCCGGATGAGAGGTAATATACTTTCCATATGATTATAGTCTTCAACGTAAACTTACATAAAAAAATGGAGTTATAGTTTCGAATTGAAAAGTAGGTGCTTTGTAATTTTGAGAAGAAGGCCTTTATTTTAATCCATGGAAAAGGGGCCTTTCCAGCCCCTTAAAATTATGTTATTTTCAGAAAAACTACCTGTCGTTTTTCGGATATCCCTCTTCATCGAGATCATCTCTCAAATCTTCTTCGTTCTGGGCTAATTTCTTGTCTAAGGGGGATAAGCGCTCATGATCAAAAGTCTCGATTCGCATGTTAGCATTATCTAGATCTTCCTCTTCGAGTTCACCTTGTGTTGCATACTCATCCCCGACAAATGGATTGGAATCATCGTATGTTGAATCATCATCAATTGCACCCTCAGCTACTGTATCGTAGTCAGCTGGGTGATCATAGTCTGGATCATTGTCATCAACATCCATTTCATAACTGTCAAGCTCTTCATTAAAAGCTAGATCCTGCTCTTTGTCTGGATAGTCTTCTTCGACTTTCCCATTTTTACGTTCTTTTTTCGACATAATCCTACTCATGTTATTCATTTTTAAAACAGTTCTCAAAAAAAAAAGTTTTGGATTTATTCGGCAAAACGGTTATTCCAAAGGTGTAAAGAGGTCAAGGGGGCGAATATCTTTTGGAAAGATAAAAACACAAAAAATGATTAAAGCCGCAAAACAATGTAATTATATGTTTGTTTTATCTTAAAATGGGAATTATGATCTTCAAGCGCTTAAATTATCAGACTTTACAGAGTTTACGCCTACAGGGCTACAATATTTTATTGACCATTGGTCGAGCTGAAGATGAAAATCCAATTTATTTCCCAATGAAATTGGATTCTTTTAATTCCAGTAGCTCAAATTTTGAAAGTGATGTTACTGCGAGCTTTCAAGGAAAGAAGTTTCTAATTTTGGATGAGGCTATTCAACGCTCCTTAAATCATGATCTTAATGGTATAATCCAGCTTGAGAATTAAGTACTATTTTTAGCTCTTTTGTAAGAGCTAGGCGTAATATTTCTTTTTTTCTTGTAGAAATTGGTCAGGTGACTTTCATCATTAAATCCTAGTTCCTCCACAATTTGTTTCATTGTGTATCTGTTGGATGTTAATCTCTCCTCAACCAGTTTAATACGAATATCGTCTATATATACCTTGTAGCTTTTTGAATATTTTTTTTTAAAAAATGCCCCAAAATAATTTGCTGAAATCTGGAATTGATCTGCAATCGACTTAATTTGTAACTTATCCGGGAAATAAATATTTTGTTGGACGTATTGCTCGATCTCTTGAGACATTTCATAAGACTCGTTAATGCGTAGCTCTAGGTCCTTCAATATATTTTCGACTAAAGCGAAAAGCGACATGATTTGGTGGAATATAAAAATTGATGCTGCTGCATCTTCACTTTCATATTGTTGAATGAGAGATATAACCCGCTCAATTAGTTTTTTATTTTCCTTTTTAAGCGATAAGCTCTTATTTAATAAAGTCTTCGAATTGAAGATATCAACCGGGTTATGAGAAAGTCTGAAATTTTGCTGTATAAAGTGCAGGTCTTTAAAATAGGAGTTCGAGAAGTAGAGTACAAAGGCTATTGAATCTTTTTTTGTCTCAAGTGTTTCGAAATCTCTATTCAAAAAAAGTAAATTCTCTTTTGAAAATTTTAAGTTATTCTCTTTTGATACGAGTGTGCCTTCCGATATATAGACTAATGCAAAATCAAAAGCCGTTTTAGTTAGTTCTAATTTTTGTTTGTGTTTGATTTTTTGAAATTCGAAAGATAAATTCATCATATGTACAGCCCTATTGGAAAAGAATCGCTACAAACCTAAGAAAAATGGATTAAAGACCTTACTATTTCCTCTTTTAAATCTATATGTAATACAGTTGCGTATTTCCCATAAAATATAAATCATTCGTTGTTTTAAACGATTATCAGGTGCTTTTTGCATTTCTGGTCATCTTTTCAATAGCATCCCATTGATCTTCAGGAATAATATCCAATCCATTGAACTCTCCAGCCCCTTTAAGCCACTCTCCGCCATCTATCGTGATAACATCCCCATTAATATAACTGGCATAATCGGATATCAGATAGGCTGCGAGGTTGGCCAATTCCTCCAGTTTGCCCAGGCGGCCTAGTGGGATACGTTTGGTAGGTGAGAGAAGTTCGCCTAATTCACCCGGAAGTAGCCGTTCCATAGCACCTGAAGTTTGGAATGGGCCCGGAGCTATAGCATTGAGTCTTATCCCTTTTTTTCCCCATTCAACAGCTAGCGATCGGGTTAATGCAAGAACTCCGGCTTTAGCTGTTGCGGAAGGAACAACGTAGCCCGATCCCGTCCAAGCATAGGTTGTGACGATACTTAGTATCGCTTTATTATGTTCGTTGGCTTCAATCCATCGCTTGCCCAGTGCTAGGGTATAATTTATACTCCCTTGGAGAACGATACCAATAACAGATTCGAAGGCTCGATGGCTTAAACGTTCTGTAGGGGAGATAAAATTTCCAGCGGCATTGTTTATGAGGATGTCTATCCCCCCCAAATGTTCATATCCATAGGAAACGATGCGTTCGACATCTTCATAATTACGGACGTCCCCAGCTACGGCAAGGCATTTTGTCTGATGTTTTTCCGACAATTCGTTTGCTGTATGTTGAATAACATCATCTTTGCGGCTTGTGATCAGGCAAGAAGCGCCAAGCTCAAGAAAGTAATCTGTCATGGCTTTTCCCAGACCTGTACCACCCCCTGTGATCAAAATTCGTTTTCCTTTTAACGCGTTTTCTTTTAACATGCCCATATGCTGTCCAGTTTTTATGTATCCTTAAGTTACACAAATTTGGGATAAAATAAAAGCCACGATGGAGCAGAGAAAAATAGTGGGAGACTAATGGAGGTAGATGGATAAACAAAAAACGGGAGCTATTCATCGAATAGCTCCCGTTTTAAAAATTTCCATTCTGAAGGGAACGGAGGTATGCTTATGCGCCTAATTGTACGCGTTTGAAAGCAGTTACAGTCAATCCTTTAGAAACTGAATCCAAGAATTGAGCGATGTTTTTAGAAGAGTCTTTTACAAATTCTTGGTTTAACAAAGTTGTATCTTTGAAGAATTTGTTCAATTTACCTTGAGCGATTTTCTCAGCCATTTCAGCAGGTTTGCCTTCAGCGATGATTTGCTCTTTAGCAATAGCAATTTCACGCTCGATTGTGTTTTGATCAACACCATCTTTGTCAATTGCAATTGGGTTCATTGCGGCAATTTGCATTGCTACATCTTTACCAGCTTCTTCAGCTCCAGAAGCATCAGCAGAAAGACCTACTAACACACCTAAGCGGTAGTTACCGTGAATATAAGCGATAACTTTTTCAGCTGTGATAGTTTCGTATTTAGAAACGTCAATTTTCTCACCAATTACGCCAGTTTGCTCGATTAAAGAATCAGCGATGTTTTTACCATCAAGTTCTAAACCTTTTAATTCTTCCAAAGAAGCAGGTTTATTGTTTAATGCAAGATCTGCGATTTTTTCAGCGAAAGCTACGAAGTCTGCGTTTTTAGCTACGAAGTCAGTTTCACAGTTAACTTCAACTACGATACCTGATTTACCATCAGCGGTAGCTTTAGCGATGATAACACCTTCGTTAGAGTCGCGATCTTGACGGCTAGCAGCTACTTTAGCGCCTTTTTTACGCAAGTAATCTACAGCAGCTTCAAAGTCACCATTAGACTCAACTAAAGCTTTTTTACAATCCATCATACCAGCGCCAGTTTGTTGACGCAATTTGTTTACATCTGATGCAGAAATTTGTACTGACATGTTTATTTCTTTTTATTATTATTTACGACTGAAATTTGTACAATATTAACTTAAAACATGTTAAGCTAATATGAAGTTTAACATTACTTGATAAAGGAGTCTTGTTAAACCAAAAAACCGGACAGAGAGGCTAGTTCAAGAAAAGTAAACTTTTCCAGAAACTAACGCTACGCCATCCGGTTTGGAATAAAAATATTATTCTCCGTCTTTCGCTTTGCGAGGACGTTTAGCTTCTGAAGCATCACCATTATCAGCTTTTGCTTTAGCAGCAGCAGCATCTTTTTCAGCTTCTTCTTCTTTGTCGCGTTTGCGCTCGTCCAAACCTTCTTGGATTGCTTGACCAATGATACCGGCGATTAAGCTAATAGATTTACTAGCGTCATCATTTGCTGGGATTGGAAAATCAATGTTTGAAGGGTCAGAGTTTGTATCTACCATTGCAAAAGTAGGGATGTTCAATTTCATTGCTTCAGAAACAGCGATGTGTTCTTTTTTCACATCGATGATGAATAAAGCAGCTGGTAAACGGTTCAAATCAGCGATACCTCCTAAAAGGTTTTCCAATTTGATACGCTCACGTTGAATCATTAACTTCTCTTTTTTAGACAATACATCATATGTACCATCTTTTTGCATTTTGTCAATGTTAGACATTTTTTTGATAGACTTACGCACAGTAGCGAAGTTTGTAAGCATACCTCCTAACCAACGCTCAGTTACAAAAGGCATATTAACCTCTTTTGCTTGTTGTGCGATGATCTCTTTTGCTTGTTTTTTCGTAGCTACGAATAAAACTTTGCGACCTGATTTTACGATTTGTTTGATAGCTGAAGCAGCTTCTTCTAATTTCGTAAGAGTTTTGTTCAAGTCAATGATGTGGATACCGTTACGTTCCATGAAAATGTACTTAGCCATTTTCGGATCCCATTTACGTGTAAGGTGACCAAAGTGCACACCTGCATCCAATAAATCTTGATAAGTAGTTCTTGCCATTTTTTGATCCTCCTTTGATTAACGTTTACTGAATTGGAATCTTCTACGAGCTTTACGACGTCCTGGTTTCTTACGTTCAACCATACGGTCATCACGTGTTACTAAACCTTTAGCGCGTAATGCAGGTTTAACTTCTGGGTTAAGTTCAACCAAAGCTTTTGCGATCGCTAAGCGAACAGCCTCTGCTTGACCTTTAACACCACCTCCGTTAACGTTTACTTTTACATCAAAGTTTGCTAATTCACCAGCTACATTCAATGATTGTGTAGCGATGTATTGCAAAGGTAATGTTGGGAAATACTCTTTAAAGTCTTTACCGTTTATGATAATGTTTCCGCTACCAGCAGTTAAGTAAATGCGGGCAACAGCAGTTTTTCTTCTTCCTGAAGTGTTAGTTGTTGACATGACGATTCTCCTTAAAATTTAACTGGTTTTGGATTTTGTGCTTCATGCTTGTGCTCAGTACCAGCATAAACGTAAAGGTTTTTAAACAATTGACGACCTAAACGGTTTTTAGGAAGCATACCACGAACAGCTTTTTCAATAATGCGTTCAGGAAATTTAGCCATTAACTCTTTAGGAGACACGAAACGTTGACCACCTGGATATCCAGTGTAGCGTACGTAAACTTTGTCGCCTAATTTGTTTCCTGTCAATTTAATTTTGTCTGCATTGATAACAATCACGTTATCTCCACAGTCTACGTGTGGGGTGAATGTAGGCTTATGCTTACCACGAATTACTTTCGCGATGTTGCTCGCCAAACGCCCCAAAATCTCTCCTTCAGCGTCAACAACGATCCACTCTTTGTTAACGGTGTTCTTGTTGGCAGAGACAGTTTTGTAACTTAACGTATTCACTTGCTTTTGTTTAAATAATTTATTAAAAAATTTTTCTTCCCCTTATCTCAAGGGTCTGCAAAGGTACATCTATTATTCTATATTTTAAAATCTATTTTGCTTATTTTGTTGAAAACGAGTTGAATTTCAAACGAGCCCCACTAATCTCAATATTTTTACAACTTCCTCGAATGAATATTGTTACATTAGTTAGTATATTGCAGGAAGAATTTTTAAATTATTATAGCGGAAGTAGATGAGATTGAATTTTTTAGATAGACGTTTTTTTTTAAGTTTTATTGGTCTATTCGTAATAGCACTAGGCTCATTAAAGGCACAATCTTCGGATAAAAAGCCTAAACCTTACGATGCGCGAGTCAAAAACGTACAGGAAATATTGAAGCAAGGAAAAATTGGCCCTGGGATGGATTCTTTGGATGCCATACTCGCAGATTACCCACAAGCTGATGATATCTATTTTACAAAGGCAATCCTTCTTGCACAGATGAGAAATCAAGATGGAGCAATCGAAGCCATAAAAGAAGCATTGAATATTCAGTCTAAACCTGAATATCTAAGTTTTGCTGTAGATGCGTTTAAAAGTAAAAATGATGCGGATAGTGCTTTAATCTATCTCGATAAGTTGATAGATCAAGATGACAATAATACAGCCTCACTAAAACGGGAGCGTATCATGCTCCTTTTCAATGGTGGGTACAAGGATGTGGCTTTGGAGTATTTCTATAAAACCAAAGAGATGGCAGTCGCTTCCGATACATTGGACATGGTCGGTAGCGTATTGTTAAATGATGCTGGTAATTATAAAGCGGTCATTGATCTTTTGAAGCCCTGGGCAGACAAAGGGACTTCTTTGGCTCAGGTCTACGGTCAATTGGCGCAGGCTTATAATCTTTCTAAAAATTCAAAACTTGCATTGGATTATATCAATAAAGGAATTCAGACCACAAACGAGGATTTTCTTTATTTCGATTTGGCTGATCTCTATCGATTCGATAAAAAGGTAAAATTATCTTTCGATGCACTTAAACAAGGATTTCAATCTAAGAAAGTTGATTTTGCAGATAAAAATCGGATTATAATGACCTTATTGAATCCGAAAGGCCCCTATACAAAAGACCAGCTTTTGGAATTGGTCAATATCTTGGTTGAAGTTCATCCGCGTATTGCGGAAAGCCATATGGCGAAGGGACAAGTGTTATGGTTGAGAGACGATAAGTCTGCTGCTCAAAGTTCGCTAGCAGTAGCAGTGAGTATGAACCCTTATCAAATTGATGCTTGGCGTATGTTGATGAGTTTGGATATGGACAAAGGTGAATTTGATCAAGCCATAGCACATGGAGGGGAGGCGCTACACTATGTGTCCAATAATGCAACCATACTCTATTTTACAAGCATGGCGTATTTGATGAAGAAAGACATGGAGAATAGTCGGAAGTTTATGGAAGCTGCACTTAATAATGCACAGGAAGAATCGCCTTTTCTGCAAGCAAATATTTATGGCGGATTAGGTGATATTTATAATTCACTTAAGATGTACAAAGCCTCGGATGCGGCTTACATCGAAGCTATTCGATTGGATAGTACAAATGTGACGGCCATGAACAATTTAGCATACTATTTGTCGTTAAGAAAAGAACGGCTTGATGAAGCTACAAAGTATGCCGCAATGGCGACGAAATTGCAGCCCAATAATGGAACTTTTGAGGATACCTATGCTTGGGTACTTTTTGCAAATGGAAAATACGATGATGCGCTAGTATGGATTCAAAAAGCGTTGAAAAACACAAATCCGCAAACGTCGGTATTGCTGGAACACTATGGCGACATTCTAATTAAGTTAGGGAAAACAACTGATGCCGTTAAGCAGTGGAACCTGGCTTTAGAGAAGGGGGCTGATACAGAGGAGAGTAAGCTGAAATTGAAAAAGAAGATTGAGACTAAAAGTTATGTGGAATAGAATTGTTTGGGTTGGAGCTGTGGTATTGCTGCTTTCTTCTTGTAGCTCTAAGAAGAAGCTACTAAAAGGTGCTGACCTTAAAGCTGAAAATGAGTTGACCATAAAAGATAATACGAGGGAGGCAAAGAAAAATAGCTTACGTAATCTTTTTTTGACCAATTTAAACTATGCTACTTTTTCTGGAAAAGCAAAAATGCGTCTCGATCTTGGTAAGGACAATTATGACGTCACTTCTACTATTCGGATAGAGAAAGATAAAAGAATCTGGATTTCCATCTCTGCTACACTGGGGATAGAGGTGGCCCGGGTATTGATAACTCCAGACAGCGTACAGATCTTAAATAAATTTCAAAGCGAATATATGGTTAAGCCATTTGACTATCTATATCGTTTTGCCAGTCCGGATTTAACTTTCGGAAACCTACAGGATTTGTTGCTTGCCAATCTTTCTGTGAATCTATTATCCGATATTGATCAGGTTAATTTTAAACAGGATTCGATTTCTGTCCAGTTAGATGGCAAACTGAATGAACTGGATTTTTTATATAAGTTGAATAATAACAATAGGCCTTATCAATTTAGATTAGCGCAACTTTCAAAGAAACAGTTGCTAGAAGCCAATTACGGTGAATATGCCATGGCTTCTGGTCAGGAATTTCCGATGCTTTTAAAAATGATCATTTCTGATGGTCGTCAAGAGATAAAAACAGAGATAAATTTTAACAAAGTGACTTTTAATGAACCAGTCGAAATGCCTTTTTCAGTATCGTCACGTTATAAAGTAATCCGATGAGAAGCTGTCTATTTCCTTTAGATTTATTACTTTCGCAATTAGTTTGCTAAAGTACTGCGTGAATTGATAGGATAGAAAGATGGCAAACACAAAAAAAATAGTACTGTAAATGAACTTTAAAAAGACAATACTTGGTATAGCTGCTTTCCTATTCATGATTGGGATTTCATCGGCGCAGACTAGAGCTGAACTTGAAAAACAGCGCGAAAAACTCAATCGCGAAATTGCTGAATTACAAAATACGGTCAAAGAGATTGCAAAGGAAAAATCACTTACCCAACAGCAAGTGACAGCATTGAGTAAGCAGATTAATTTGCGTGAGCAGAAGATAAATACCATTACTTCGGAAGTTGCTGTAATTAACAAACATATCAATGCCAATACCGCTGCCGTAAATAAGTTGAAGGCTGAATTGGAGAAGATGAAACGTGACTATGAGAAGATGGTGATGTTTGCGTTCAGAAACCGAAATGCCTATAATAAATTGATGTTTATTTTTGCATCCAAGGATTTTAATCAGGGGTTCCGACGGGTTAAGTACTTACAACAGTTTAACGATTCTAGAAAGCTGAAAGCTGCCGATATCGAAAATACCAAGAAACAGATTGAACAAAAAATAGCTCAATTACAGGCGGACCGAAACAAACAGGTTGCCTTGATGAAGGAGCAAGAGAATGAGAAAAGAACTATATCTCAACAGCGATCTGTTTATTCCGGACAATTGAGTGAATTGATTGTTACAGAGCGCGGGGTGAAGAAAGATATTACCCAAAAGCAAAAAGAGGAGCGTCGTATTAATGCGGCTATTAAAGAGATCATTAGGAGAGAAATTGAGGCTGAACGTAGGCGCGCTGAGGCGGCGCGTCGTGCTGCAGAAGCCGCTGCCGAACGGAATCGTAAAGCGAACGAATCTACATCAAATACAAAGGGTAAAAATAATACAAGTTCGAAAGGCAGTAATACTACGCGAAAATCAGATTCTGAAGTCTTACGTAGTACTCCGGAAGCAGTCAAACTTTCAAATGACTTCAGATCCAACCGAGGTAGTTTGCCTTGGCCTGTTTCTAATGCGAAGATTATGCAAGAGTTTGGTTCAGAAAGTGTCGGTAGAAATGTCAATTGGGATCATGAAACTGTCAAAATACAAACATCAAGCGGTTCGGCCGTGAAAGCAGTATTTAATGGAGAAGTTTTGAGTATCGTATCGATGATGGGGCAGCGTATTGTCATGATTAAACATGGTGAATACTTTACTGTTTATATGAATTTGGCTGGTGTAAGTGTTTCAAAAGGACAAAAAGTAAGTACGGGACAGACGATAGGGACGGCCGATGTGGATTCCGACACGGGAGTTCCGATGGTAGAATTTTCTGTACTACAAGGAACAACACCACTGAATCCGATGTCGTGGTTGGCGAGATAAGAAATAATTACTATATTTAATAATTATCATTACATTTGTAAAGAGAGCGAAAAGTTTTAGTTTAAAAGAATTGAAAAACAAGAAATTATAGTTATGTCAACATCATTATTAATCATGGGAATCGGGGGGCAAGAGTTAATTGTCATTGTAGTAATATTGTTACTATTATTTGGTGGCAAGAAGATTCCTGAATTGATGCGCGGATTGGGTAAAGGAGTGAAGGAATTTAAAGAAGGCCAAAAAGATGAGTCTTCACCTGAAAAAAAATCTGAAGTAGAAGATAACAAATAAGGGGAGTTTTGATCCCATATAACATAGATACGATTTTGTGAGGAACAAAATCGTATTTTGTTTTATACTCAACCTATGGCCAATAGGCTGAAAACCATTTTTATACTAAAATCCATTTCTAAACGTTTAGATTATTGTTGATTTTTCAGCAGATCAATCAAACTCGGATTTAACAGTAAATTTATGATCGGAAAACAGACGTTAATTTCAATACTAGGAGGGGTGTGCTATATGCTACCACTCATGGCCCAAGAAAGCGCTGTAGAAGGCATGAAAGAAGCCGCCCACACCTTCTTTCAAAAAAGCATCGAAAAAGAAAAACAAGAGATTTATCAGTATCTGGACAGTATAAAATCTTCCGGAAGTAACCGACAGCATGATGCTGAAATTACAGATGAAGATATACAGCTTGTACGGAAACTAAAGGCAATAGAACGTGAGGTTCCGTTGGACTACTCACCACGAGTGAAAGATCTGATTGCCAAATACACGTCGGATAATTATAATCCCTATATGTGTAGGATGATGGGACTAGGACAATACTATTTCCCATTGTTTGATAAAATCATGGATGAAGTAGGAGTGCCACGTGAACTCAAATATCTAAGTGTAGTCGAATCATCATTAAACCCGCGCGATATTTCTAGTGCTGGAGCAACTGGCCTATGGCAATTAATGTATTATGAAGCCAAAACTTATCATCTTACGGTGGACAGTTATACCGATCAGCGTATGGATCCGATAGCTTCAAGTTATGTTATCGCAAAAATCTTAAAAGAGGCTTATGATGAATATGGTGATTGGCTGTTAGCGATAGCATCCTATAATGGCGGTAGAGGAGCGGTTAGCCGTGCGATCCAACGCTCGGGAAAAGAGAATGCTACTTTTTGGGATATCGCACCATATCTGACACAACAGACCCAAAACTATATCCCTAAGTTTATAGCGATGACCTATGCGATGAAATATGCAGAAGAAAATGACATCAGTGCTGCGGATACCGAACTTTCACTAAGAACTCAGGCATTGGATATCAATAAGCGAATTTCATTGAACCAGATAGCGGATGCTTTACAGGTGTCCAAAGAGACATTACACGCGCTGAATCCTAGTTTTAAAAGAAATGTATTAAATGGTACTGAAGAGTCTCCATTGCGATTAGTTTTACCTGTATCAGATAAAAAGATTGCCGCAGAGGAATTGTATGCAGCGCTCAATACGCCAATATCTTCGGTAAATCCTAGTCAAGCAGAAAATCTAAGTGAGCCTCTACAAAATGGGAAATACAAAGTGAAAGTCGGTGAGACATTCGCTTCCATTGCTGACAAGTTTGAAGTAACTGTACAGGATATAAAATCTTGGAATAACCTGCGTGGAAATCAAATTGTCCCGGGACAAAACTTATTGATAAAAAAGGAGGATGATTTCGTTAATGCGAAGTTAGCTCGTAATACAGAAAGGTCTTCAAAGAAGAGTCAACAGCGGACTGTTAATGCTTCGCGTACCGCTTACTATGTCGTGAAGAAAGGTGATACATTATCTGAGATCGCAGATAAAAATGGTACATCAGTCGGTCGACTTAAAAGTGAAAATGATTTAAATGGAAGTCGGATAAAACCGGGGATGAAATTGAAAGTATCAAAAAAATAACAGCATGGTTTAAATTAACCATGCTGCATCTTCTTCTTTGTCAAATTCTTCAAGAGTAACGGTAACGTGTTCTCTTAATATCGTCGAAAGCTTCGTACCATAGTAGTCACTAAATATAGGGAACTTATGGTGGCTTCTATCAATTAATACAGCCGTCCTCATTTTCTTCAATGGAACGTTCAAAAATACCCCCAATCCGTAAGCTAAGGCTCTACCACTATTCAACACATCATCAACCAAGATAATCGTCTTGTCTTTTGCAATATCAACGGGTATGTCTGTACTTGCACTCAACGATCTGCTCGTTTTCTTCATGGTAACTTTAATCAGCAGGATCTCCTTCGTTGAAATCTCCCGTAAAATCGCTTGAAGGCGTTGTGCAAATACATAACCCCGGTCAGCAATTCCTACTAATACAAGTGTATCATCTTCAAAATTGTCTTCCAAAATTTGATAGGCAATCCGAATAGATTTTTGTTTTATTTGTTCTTTATTTAAGATGAGTGTTTTCTTTGAAGACATAATAGTATTCCAATGATTATAGGGTAAAAATAGGATATTATATTGTATAAAAAAAGTCCAAAACGAGTTAAACGCTTTGGACTTTCCTAGATCGAATCAATCTTATTAATTCAATTTATTATCTTTTTCCGCTTTTAATATTTCTGCTGTAAGCGATCTATTATCCTCTGGCAAGCGGCCGCCATTGTAATAATAACGTCGCCAGTACGGTTCATCTAAATTGCTAATCATAACTCCCTTACTGGACGAGGCATGTGCAAACTTATTATCACCGATATAAACACCTACATGGGTAATACTTTTACTTCTAATTTTGAAGAATACCAAATCACCTGCTTTTAGCTCATTTTTTTCGACAGTTTTGACTTGAGAATATTGATTTCTGCTATTATATCCTAACGAAGTGTTAAATACTTTGTCGTATAATTCATAAGAAAATTTAGAACAATCAATGCCTCTTTTTGAATCTCCTCCTAGGCGGTAGGGAGTACCCAACCATTCGTAAACAAATTGATAAAGTTTAGTATTTGTTGTTGCTGAGACTGCAACTCCCATGATTTGTGAAAAGTATTCTTTTGCTAGATTATCAGGATCTGATTCTGGTTTGGAGTTTCTGTTGGTTTGTGCCTGCGACACTAGACATAAGCCGATAAATAGCATTGACGCTATAAATTTCTTTGTTTTCATTAAATCGCTTTTTTGTACAACATTTAACTTTTAAAAATTTAACACTGTCATCTATTTTGGACAGCACTGTTGCGAATATAATACAATATCAGTTTAGGGTCAAATTTATTTTAAGGTATTTAACGAAATTTTAACAATTTTAACATCTTCATAACGCCCATTTGGGCATATTGTACTTTAATAATTCTGTCAACGATCAACTACAGTACCTCGACTACCTGTTCGCGTAAAAAACGGTCTTCTAATGTCAGAATGCCACTTGATTACATGTCTCATTGTGAATCTTAAAAAAAATATCAATTTTCTTTGGTAAAGTGATAATATTTGTTCTATATTTACAAAACATAAGCAAAAGCAATGAACACAAATACAATTATTACATCGATTATTATTACCACCGGGATAAAACTCAGGAGGAAGTAGTTTCGTTGTATATAATTGTAGACACAATATTTAGAAGCGCTTTCCTCGACAAAGGAAAGCGCTTCTTTTTTTAGCACAAAAATCATCAATCTAAACAAACAGTATAAAACAGTATGAAAGTTTTAAAATTTGGAGGCACATCGGTCGGTACGGTAGAAAGTCTAAAGGCGGTCTTAAGCATTGTAAAAAAATCTTACGATGCAAAGGAAAAACCATTGGTTGTGTTGTCGGCTATGTCAGGGGTAACAAACTTACTTACCCAACTGGCGGAGGACGCTGCCGAAGGAAAGTCCTTTTCGGATGGTCTAAAGTCCTTGGAAGATAAGCATTTTACGGTTGTCAAAGAACTCTTGGCTGTGAAATATCAAAATCCTGTATTTACAAAGCTAAAGTTGTTTTTTAATGAGATAGAAGATCTCCTCCAAGGAATTTTTGCACTAAAGGAGCTGAGCAATCAAAGTAAAGATTTGATCCTTAGCTACGGTGAGCGTTGCTCAAATTATATGGTATCAAAGGTGACGGAACAATATATTCCCGAGTCTCTATTTGTAGATGCATCCCATTATGTGAAAACTGATTCAAATTTTGGTAATGCACATTTAAATGAAATGCTAACGGAGCAATTGGTGAAATCATTGTACATCACGCATGGTGATAAACTACTGTTTGTCACCGGTTTTATCGGAAGCAATGAAAGTGGACGTATTACCACCTTGGGAAGGGGTGGATCAGATTATACCGCAGCGATCTTCGGGTCGATACTGGACGCAACAGCCATTGAAATTTGGACAGATGTGAATGGGATGTTAACTGCCGATCCACGTATTGTGAAGAAAGCGTTTTCCTTGCCTGTATTATCATACACAGAGGCAATGGAGTTATCTTACTTCGGTGCTAAGGTGATTTATCCTCCAACGATGATTCCGGCTTTCTTAAAGAAAATACCGATTGTTATTCGAAATACTTTTGAACCTGATTTTTCAGGGACTGTGATTCAATTCGATAGCGGAAAAACGGCACTGCCAATCAAGGGGATTTCTTCGATCTCGGATATTTCCGTCATCAACCTGAGTGGATCAGGGATGATCGGTAAATCGGGTTTTAGCGGGCGGCTTTTCACGTTATTGGCGAGAGAGCAGATCAATGTTGTGCTAATCACCCAATCATCTTCCGAACACAGCATCACATTTGCTGTCAATCCATCAGATGCCAAACGCGCTATACAATTGATCGAAGTGGAGTTTGAGCTTGAAATCCAGGCAAATAAACTGGTCGTTCCTGCGATTGAAGAAAACCTGTCTGTCTTAGCCATCGTTGGCGAAAATATGAAAAAAACTCCTGGCATGTCCGGTCGGTTATTTGCAGCGCTGGGACGCAACGGTATCAACGTCCGTGCTATTGCACAGGGCTCATCTGAATACAATATATCGGTAATTATTGGCAAGGAAGATTTAGCGAAGGCACTTAATGCCGTACACGACGCATTTTTCGCAGAGCTAAAGAAAACGCTGCATGTATTTAATATCGGCACCGGTAACATTGGCGCAACTTTATTTAAACAATTGGAAAATCAACATGACTTCCTATTGGATAAAAATGATATCGAAATTAAAGTTGTTGGAATTTCCAATAGCCGTAAAATGCTTTTCAATACCGAAGGTGTTGATTTAAATAATTGGTCCGATGAACTTGCTAAAAATGGAACTGAATCAGACCTGGCATTGTTTATAGATCGAATGAAGGCGCTGAATTTGCCGAATTGTGTATTTATCGATAATACAGCAAGCAAATTACCGGCAACCTACTACGAAGATATCTTTAAATCAAATATTTCAATCGTCACCTGCAATAAAATTGCGAATTCAGGTAAATACGAGCAATATAAAACACTCCGTGATACTGCTCATCGACACGGTGTAGATTTCTTTTATGAAACAAATGTAGGTGCGGGATTGCCTATCGTCAGGGTGCTCAAAGACTTGATGCTGAGCGGTGACCGTATCCTGAAGATAGAGGCTATACTTTCAGGGACAATCTCGTATATTTTCAACAATTTTAAAGCAGATGCTTCTTTTTATGATGTTGTCAAACAGGCTCAGGAACTCGGATATACCGAGCCAGATCCAAGGGATGATTTGGGTGGAATAGATTTTATGCGTAAAATGCTCATCCTGGCAAGAGATGCGGGGTATGCTGTTGAGGCCGAAGATGTAGACCTCGGTGCAATATTACCTCCAGCATGTTTGAAAGCCGATACAGTAGATTCTTTTTATACAGAATTGCAACAGGAAAATGAATATTTCGAAGCAATGAAGAAGAAAGCAGCCAATGAAAATAAAGTAATCCGCTACATTGGAAAATTGGAAAATGGAAAGGTATCCATTGCGATTCAGTTTGTTGATGAAAACCATCCTTTTTATGCTTTATCAGGCAGCGATAACATTATATCGTTTACAACAGAGCGTTATAAAGAACGTCCCCTTGTCGTAAAAGGTCCTGGTGCGGGAGCTGAGGTGACAGCTGCCGGTGTATTTGCAGATTTGGTAAATGTCGGAGCATAAAAACTATTCAAGGAAAATAAAAATTACGTGATGGCCAATAATTTAAATGTGGAGTATCTGAAAGATAAGGTGATAAATTTAGACAGCATGCTGTCGGAAGTTCGTGTTTTTGCGCCCGCAACTGTCGCAAATATGATCTGTGGTTTTGATATATTGGGATTTGCTGTTGAGCAACCCGGTGATGAGGTGGTTATGCGACGTACGCAACAACCTGGAGTAACGATTCGGGAAATAACTGGTGACGATGGAAGACTACCACTCGACCCTGGCAAGAATACCGTATCTGCCTGTGTGCAATATCTATTACAAGCCCTGAATATCTCATCAAAGGTAGGCGTCGAAATCGAATTGCATAAACATATGCCAATTGGATCTGGACTAGGTTCCAGTGCAGCAAGCACCGTAGCTGGGCTTTTTGCCATCAATACCATGCTCGGAAACCCTTTGACAAAAGAAGAATTATTACCATTTTGTGTTGAAGGTGAGCGTTTGGCTTGCGGTACAGGCCACGCCGATAATGTTGCCCCAGCGCTTTATGGAGGCATCACATTAATCCGGGGAAATGAACCTTTGGATGTTATTTCCATCCCTTCCCCAAAAGAACTCGTAGCAGCAGTGGTTTTTCCACAGGTCGATGTTCCCACACGTGACGCAAGACAACTCATAAAGGATAAAGTGCTATTGAAAGACGCCGTGACACAATGGGGAAATATCGCGGGATTGGTCGCTGCATTGTTCAAAGAAGATTACGATCTCATTGCACGAAGCATGAAAGATATCCTCATTGAACCAACACGTGCAATTTTAATTCCCCAGTTTTATGAAATGAAGGAGATTGCCTTGAAAAATGGTGCCTTGAGTTTTGGTATTTCTGGCTCAGGCCCCTCTGTCGTTGCAATAACACGGGACGAAAAGATAGCAAAGGATATTGCCGACAAAATTCAGACCCATCTCAAAGAAAATGAAATTGACAGTTTTGGCTATGTTTCCCGTGTCAATGTCGAGGGACCTAGGGTATTAGATTAAAAATTATTTACGGACAGAAACGAGGTTTATAAATCTCAGGTCAATTGATAATTGGCTCAGAAAAGATAAAATGAAATATCCGCATTCTAAAGTGAATACGAATGAAAATAACAGGATATTTTATATGGCCTTGACAAAAAAAATATTTACAGATGAAATTTTATAGTACAAATAATAAAACATTAGAAGTCTCCTTTAAAGATGCGGTCTTCAATTCTCTTCCTGCAGACAAAGGATTATATATGCCTGAAGAGATTCCACAATTGGACCCGCTATTCATTAAGAATATTCAACAGTATTCCTTGCAGGAGATTGCTTTCGAAGTAGCTTCTACATTATTGGGAAATGATATTCCCAAAGACGATTTAAAACAGATTGTGAACGACGCCATCAATTTTGATGCTCCTGTAAGATTCTTGACCGACAGCACGGCTGTGCTCGAACTATTTCATGGGCCGTCTTATGCTTTTAAAGATTTCGGAGCTCGGTTTATGAGTAGGGTTATGGGCTATTTTTCAAAGACTGACGATAAATTACTGGACGTGCTTGTTGCGACGTCAGGCGATACAGGAGGAGCTGTTGCATTGGGCTTTTTGGGCGTAGAAGGAACACGTGTGACGATCTTATATCCTAAAGGTAAAGTCTCGGAAGTTCAGGAACTACAATTGACCACCAATGGACAAAATATTCGTGCTATTGAAGTTGAAGGAACTTTTGACGATTGTCAGGCATTAGTAAAACAAGCTTTTAATGATGCAGAACTCAATGCTGTATTGCGTTTGACCTCCGCTAATTCAATCAATATAGCACGGCTGATCCCACAGACATTTTATTATTTTTATGCCTATGCCCAGTTGAAGTCACAAGGAATCAATGAGGTCGTGTTTACAGTGCCGAGTGGTAATTTTGGTAATATTGGGGCTGGTTTATTGGCCTATAAAATGGGACTTCCAGTGAAGCATTTTGTAGCTGCAACAAACGTTAATGATACCGTTCCTCGATTCCTTTCTTCCGGTAAATATGAACCACTGCCTTCTGTTCAAACCTTAAGCAACGCCATGGATGTTGGGAATCCAAGCAACTGGGTGCGTATACAGGATCTTTTTGGCGGAAATGTGGATGAATTAAAAAATATGCTCTCTTCCTATACATTTACAGATGAAGAAACAAAAGAAGGAATGCAAAAATTATATGAAGAATCAAACTATATCGCCTGTCCACATACAGCAATCGCCTGGCTTGGCGCTCGGGCTTATGCAAATGAACATCCAGGTCATTACGCTTCGGTTTTCTTATCGACGGCACATCCCTGCAAATTCCCTGACGCAATAGCAGCAGATGTATTTGGAAAAATAGTGTTGCCTGCCGGTGCAGAAAGATTGCAAGGAAAAGAAAAATTAGCGGAACCTTTAAAAGTTGATTTTGAAGCCTTCAAAAAATATTTAATCAACCATAACTAAACGTTGAGGGCTCCTTTGCAATGCCCCTAGAAAGTGTCCAACTTTTTGCGAGCATTGAGGAGCCCTTTTTATCTTCATTTAGAAGTAAGCAAAGTTTTTGTGTTGAAAGTATTTTTGGAAATATGTTCTGTATTGAGAATCTTGGATTGTTTTATCCGAAAAGTTTCGTCAGGATGTCGAATTAATACGTTAATTTTGCAACAATGAAATCAGTTTATTTGAATAAGGGTAAGGATAAAGCTGCCTGGCAATTGCATCCTTGGGTATTTTCTGGAGCAATTAAATCATTGTCCGATAAGATTGAAGATGGCGAAGTTGTTGGCGTTTACAATGCTGAACGTGAATTTATTGCCTATGGTCTATTTCACAATAGCTCGCGTGTAGCCATTCGTTTATTGGAATGGAACCCTCAAGCCCAGATTAATGAAAATTGGTGGCGTGCCCGCGTTCAGAAGGCTGTAGCAGCAAGACAGCATCTGTTGCAAGAAGGTGTCACCAATACGGTTCGTTTAATCTTTGCTGAAGCAGATTTTCTTCCTGGACTTATTGCAGACAAATACGCGGATTTTATATCCATTCAGGTTCATTCAGTTGGGGTCGAAAAAGTCAAATCAGTTATTATCGATGAATTGAATGCTTTGCTGCAACCCAAAGGAATTTATGAGCGTAGTGATCTGAAATCTCGCGAACATGAAGGTTTACCTGATACCAATGGGCTTTTATTTGGAGAACTTCCATCTGAATTTATCGACGTTATCGAAAATGGCATTCATTATAAGGTGAACATTATTGATGGACAAAAATCGGGATTTTATTGCGACCAACGTGAAAATCGCCAGCTGACGGCCAATTACGTTTCAAATAAACGCGTCCTAGATTGTTTTTGCTATTCCGGTGGTTTTACGTTAAATAGCTTGAAAAATGGGGCTGCAGAAGTCATATCTGTAGATAGTTCTGCATTGGCTATCGAAACGCTGGAAAAAAATATTGCTGAAAATGGTTTTGATCCTAGTCGGCATAAAGCAATATTGTCTGATGTAAACAAGCAACTGCGTAAATTCATCGATGAAGAGGAAAAATTTGACCTGATTGTCTTAGATCCACCGAAATATGCTCCCTCTCGATCCGCATTGGAAAGAGCATCTAGGGCGTATAAAGACTTGAATCGCCGCGGATTGATGTTGTTAAATAGTGGTGGTTTATTAGCGACATTTTCTTGTTCAGGTGCGATGGATATGGATACGTTCAAGCAAGTGCTCGCTTGGGCTGCACTGGATGCTGGTAAGGAAATTCAGTTTATTAGACAATTTCATCAACCTGAAGATCATCCTGTGCGGGCTTCGTTCCCAGAAGGCGAATATCTGAAAGGATTGTTGGTGCGCGTATTATAATTATTATATGAAGATAGTTTAGGTTGGTTTGTTAAAATCAACCTTTTTAATTTTTGAACGACGTCATGATACAAGAGAAGACGAGTAGACCTATTTTTTCTATTTTGTTTGCCGTGAGCATGGTGCATCTTTTGAACGATATGATTCAGGGCGTAATACCGGCAACCTATCCCTTGCTCAAAGAAGAGCATCATCTAAGCTTTTCTCAGGTTGGGATGATTACAATGGTTTATCAGATAGCAGCTTCAATATTCCAGCCTGTTGTAGGCTCATTTACGGACAAACATCCTGTGCCATATTCTCAGATCATTGGGATGTCTTTTTCACTTCTCGGTATGCTTTTGTTTTCGAAAGCACATAGTTATGAATGGATCTTATTTTCTGTTTTTCTGGTAGGGATTGGTTCTTCAATCTTTCACCCTGAATCTTCTCGTGTGGCTTATATGGCATCGGGAGGAAGAAGAAGTATGGCACAATCTATTTTTCAGATTGGAGGAAATGCAGGGACCGCAATGGCCCCAATCATTGTCGCTTTTTTGGTATTACCGAGAGGGCAGCAGGCGATCGCCTGGATGTGCTTATTTACGATTCTCGGCCAATTTATATCTTATTATATTGGTAGTTGGTATAAAAAGAGGCTTCGGAGCTTTGCCAAATCAACGAAGAAAACAATACGCGTGCCTGATCTACCCAATAGCCGAATCGTCGCGACCGTTATTATACTCCTCTTACTGATTGTTTCAAAATACTTCTATATAGCAAGTATTACAAACTATTTCCAGTTTTATACCATCAAGAAATTTGGGATTAATGAAGTGGAAGCACAAGTCTATCTATTTTATTTTCTGATAGCTGTTGCGGTGGGAACATTACTGGGGGGAGTATTCGGCGACCGATTTGGTCGCAAATATGTTATCTGGTTCTCCGTCTTGGGCGTTGCACCATTTGCATTAGCATTACCCTATGTCGGACTTACGATGACGGGAATACTAATCGTAATTATTGGATTGATTTTATCATCCGCTTTTCCAGCAATTATTGTTTATGCACAAGAACTATTGCCTAAGAAGTTGGGCATGGTTTCAGGTTTATTTTACGGCTTTGCATTTGGAATGGGAGGGATTGGATCCGCTGTACTTGGCTGGCAGGCAGATCATACGTCCATCGCGTTTATTTATCACCTATGTTCCTACCTGCCATTGATGGGTATTGTGGCTTATTTTCTTCCTAACCTACAAAAAACACCTTACAAAGAAATTTAGATTTGGCATATAGGCGCATATTAAACAAGAAAGAGCGGGTTTCAATAAAATATCCGCTCTTTTTTGTTATTTGATGCAGTCCATCCAGGCTGAGGCCATCATCTGTGCGCCGGCAAGGGTAGGGTGAACACCATCTGCTGCCCAGTAGGCACCAGGAGCATTCTTTTGGGCATTGTCGAATATTTTTTGATAGGGTATTAGAATTGCGCCAAATTCTTTGGCGATCTCACGAGCGGATTCTTGATAAGCCAAAAATTTTGGATACCATGCTTCAGTAATGTGACCTACCCCTTTTACGGCAAAAGGTTCTCCAATGATCAGTTTGACATTTGGAAGCTGTTTCATTGTCTCCTGTAGTAACTGTTGGTACTGGGATTTATACTCTTCAACCGTTGTCTGGGCTCCCCGGTCGATTGTCCGCCAAAAGTCATTTACACCAATCAAAATACTCAATACAGTGGGTTTAATAGCCAGCGTATCCTCCTGCCAACGCTTTTGAAGATCGGGTACACGATTTCCACTAATACCTGTGTTATATACCTTTAATTTTTTTGTCGAATATTTATTTAAGAGCTGGCTGGCAGCCAATAAAGCATAACCACGTCCTAGCGCTGCGGTGTCATTGGCATTTCTATTGTTTCTATCACGTCCTACATCCGTAATGGAATCGCCCTGAAATAAAATGATGTCGTCGTTATTTAAACTTATTTTTGAGGAACTGGCGGTGGATTCGTGCGCGAATACATCGTTTCCCAGTATATTGGCACCAGTCAATAGACCGGAACCAATAATGCTTTTTTTGATAAATGATCTGCGGTTTGTGTTCATTATTAGGTTTTTGTTATGTTTAAAGTTACATACTTTAAGCATACTTTTCCAAACCTTTTATAATGATGTTACACGCTTTTTCAATTTCCAGATCTGTAATAGTCAATGGAGGAGCGACACGCAGTGCTGTTTCACAATGCAGATACCAATCGATCATAACCCCGTTTTCAGCACAATACTTACTCACGTTGTAAACCTGATCAAAGGAATCCAATTGCAGACACATCATAAGACCTAATCCTCGAATTTCTTTAATTGCAGGGTGTCGGAGTTTTTCTTTAAATAAAAGCGATTTTCGCTCGACCTGTTCTACCAATTTTTCTTCCTTGATAACAGCCAGTGAAGCCCGTGCTGCGGCACAACTTACGGGGTGGCCCCCAAAAGTCGTGATGTGCCCAAGCATGGGATTATCCTTAATAACATCCATCACTTCTTTGGCTGCAACAAAGGCGCCTAGGGGCATGCCACCACCGATCCCTTTGGCAAGCATCAAGATGTCTGGAACAATAGCAAAATGTTCAAAGGCAAAAAGACGACCTGTGCGACCAAAACCTGTTTGAATTTCATCAAAGATGAGTAGGGTACCTGTTTCATCACAGCGTTTTCTAACAGCCTGCATGTAAGTGATATCCGGGACCCGGACACCAGCTTCCCCCTGAATAGCTTCGAGGATGACAGCAGCAGTTTGTTCCGTAATCTTTGTTAGATCGTCCAGGTCATTAAACTCGATAAAATCTATTTCGGGGAGGAGAGGAGCATACGCTTTACGGTACGCATCGTTTCCGATAAGACTGAGCGCGCCTTGTGTACTGCCGTGGTACGCCTTTTTTGCAGCGATAATCTGCCTGCGACCGGTATATTTCTTTGCTATTTTCATAGATCCCTCTACGGCTTCCGTTCCACTGTTGGTGAGGTAAACCGATTGAAAATTAGTGGGAAGTTCTGCTAATAATTCTGTAGCAAATTGTACCTGTGGGGCCTGCACAAATTCACCATAAACGGTGACATGTAGGTACTGGTCCAATTGTGATTTTATAGCTTCCAAAACCTTCGGATGACGATGGCCTATATTGCTGACATTGAAGCCGGAGACCAAATCCATGTATTCCTCTCCATTTGGGCCATAAAGGTAGACACCTTCGGCCTTAACTACTTCAACCAATCTAGGTGAGCTAGATGTTTGAGCAGTATTCATTAAAAATAATTCTCTGTTGCTTAACATGATCTTACAAATGTCCGAAAATAAAAAAGAAGTCT
>NZ_LBGU01000013.1:0-46584 GCF_000988325.1 Sphingobacterium sp. Ag1
TTAGTTTTTATTTCTATATTTTTTAGCAACACCATACAAACTTGGTACGGATAACTTTCAATTAACAGTGCGCGATTGGGTTAATTTATCGCATATATAGCTGAAGCAAAAAGGTCCATCTATTAACTTTGGTATGAAAAGATGAACCGTCAAACCGAAAATAATCGGAGCTAGGCTATTCCTAAAGCGAACGGCTGATATCTACAACATTAAAAATTTGGTCAACATCATCCAAACTTACTGCAAAATCTGGGTACCTTGTTTTATCAGCGTTTAGCGAACGAAGGGTAAGAATTCCGTTATTGACATCATGATGAGCAATTTCTTTAATAATAACTCCTTCATATTTATGTACAACAACCCAATACCGATATTTGTGGGTATGAAATTTTGATTGCCATAACTCTCTTTTAATCAAACGTCCAGTCACAATATCACCGTCCAATACACTTGCGTCTGTTCCATCGGTCATACTATCACCACTAACTTCAAAAGAACGATAGGCACCTTTATGAAACTCAGTGACTGTAATAAAATGTGCCGGTAAATCGTCCATATATTCAGCATCAGAAAAGCCAGAAAGATACCCGGCTTTAGCTTTCTCTGTGACAAGTTTTGTCTGCATCAAATATCGTCCTGGGGAAACTTCAAAAAATATATTATTCTTATTTTCGTCAATAAACTTGACGTCCTCCGAAAAATATCCTATTGACTTACCATTACCAATACTAAGCATGGCTATCGTGTCGGGTTGCACTAAAGGAGCTACCTCCATTCTTTCACCTTTTCCATACAGCAACCAGTCATACTGAACATGAGGAAAAGCCGCTTGAATACGTGTTTTCATCGTAAGTCCAATAGGATACTCTCCTTTTTTAATACGCGAGTACACCTGCTCGCGTACCCCTAATAAAGACGCGAATTCACGGTTAGTAACGCGCATCTCCAAGCGTAAAACTTCAAAGTTATTATTTGGATAAGTTTCCATAGTCGATCGGGTATTTAACAAATGTTACACAAATATATAACAATCTGACACTAAGTTACACAACTTATTAAACCTAAACAAATAGACAATCAAAATAAAACAATAAAATTCTAACTACCAACACATTACAGTTAAACAAATAAGTTTACTATTTCATATAAAAAGTAAAAATTAGGTTTTAATAAACTTGCAAGATTAACAAATTTGTTTAACTTTGTTAAACAATAAAAAAAATATAGACCCCTAGAATAAATAAGCCGGGTAGTAAGCAGATCAGCTATTCGTAGGATTTGCAATTTGCGAGACGAAAATCAGTTCATACTTAAAGATAAAAGAAAATGGAACAGCTCATGTCACAACATCTCAGACAGCCCATTGTATACACAGTGGATTATTATCAACTACAAAAAACCAGCAATATTTTACGAAAAGAGGAAAGCAGTATAGTAACCGACAAAAATCGTTCACAACGCATGAACACATTATATTATTCATTCATCATGAGTTTCTTAAAAGAAAATCATCCCGAGATACTAAAATCCATCGATAAGATCTATGAATCTGATCTTTCCAAAATCAGCCAAGTAATTGACTGTTATTGTCAATTTGTGGGCATTCCTTCTCAGCAGATTATGGGAGAATATATCAATTACAAGGACATACAGCATCGTTACAAAGCTATCGCCGTTGTTCTACGTATCTTTCAGCCGGAAAAATTAAATAATCTGAAAACAAAAGTAAAAAGTAGCATATACAAGGAACTTGGTCCTTACTTAAAAATAAACAATGACACATTACAGAAATCTATCATCTGCGCTTGCAATCAATTTGACCTCTATCGTGATTTCAAAAAAGAGATTAAACAGATTGCCAATTATTACCTTATTGACCGGCATTTCGATGGGGATTAATATTATTTTATACAATCACAGCAGCTCTGCTCATTCAGCAACTGTATCCAGCTCTACAAAATAGTCCTTGAATTTTATACTCAAGGACTATTTCGTGTTATTTACTGAATTTTATTAAAATATAATGGTAACGATCTTTTTAATGGGTAACTACCAAATTCTGATCAACTTACGTTTATTTATCCACCAAATAATCAAGCCGACCAATATACTGCACCCCATTAAAAAATAAAGAAGACTTGACACTGCTGGTTTTGCAACCTCTTTTGATTGTTCTTTAGTTAGCTCCGTTTTCGTTTCAATTTGCTGACTACTTTTTGCTTTGTGATCTTTCCAATTGGTATTTAACCTTCTTTCAAGCTGCAGCTTTTCAGAATAATGTTCCTTTTTCGCATAGACTTTCCCCTTATGTAGCTGAACAACGCCATCCTGCATAATCTGAATCCCTTCACCTTCAATTTGCATCACATATTCATCTGTTACCAAAGCCTCTTTAGCTAATCCAACAACTTGTATATGTCCTGTCTTCTGTGCTATAGTAGCAGACTCGGTATTTTTTTCTTTGATGCCAAACTCTTGTGATGCATTGGTTTTCTCAACCTTTTTAAACAAACCGCAGCTGCTAACCAGTAGCAGCATTGCGATTATCTGTAGTGTATTTTTCATTTTTAACGCGCTTTAATTCAATCTGTAGCCTATTATAAAGTTTCATAAGATCATCATATTTTACCTGCAAATCCGCTAAAGTCTTAGCACAAGACATACGTTCGTCATTTGCCAAATGCAACCCTTCATTAAGATCTTCAATGATCGTCCGTAAATGCTCAATATCTTTTTCTAACCTATTGGCATAGCCTTCCCATTTTTCAATTACCTTTCCGGCATTCTCAACATTTGTCGCCTCCACCTCGGCTTGCTGCTTAGGCCTTCCAACAAGATACCCCCCTACAGCTGTCGCTACAGGGATAATCAATTTCTCTAAAATCTCAAGTAATTCCATTATAATTTCTTTTTGTTAACGGTTTAAATTTTTCCCAGGGAAATTGTACCCCTGGATCCTCCTTTCTTCCAGGTGCAATATCCGAATGCCCTAAAATCTCTCGAATCGGATAAGTACGGATAATTGCTTTACATACTGCTATTGCCGCATTGATCTGCTTTTCAGTGTAACTCTCCATCCCTTTATTTTGCAATTCGATTCCAATGCTACAGTTATTCAAATCTTTTTGACCGGCCCAAGTACTAAGGCCTGCATGCCAACATTTTGCATTAAAAAGCGCCAATTGCGTTATGATACCATCACGACTAATATGAAGATGAGCGGAAACCTTGCTCCGGGAATCGGTCATCCAATCAATTGCACTTGTAGCATTGGACGCACCGTCGTAATGCATAATAATATAAACGGGTTTAATAATCCCACCTTTGTTTGGTGTTTCTCTATAAGAAATACCGATAAGTTTGTTTTCTTTAATTTCCATATCACGATTTTTTTATGAATTAATCTGTTCTTACACTAAAAAACTTGTATTGAGAGAAGGGAAACACACTTTATTACGAGTTATTTAGCTTCTATTTTATACAAAGTTAAGCGTGATCCTGCGCAGTGAAGCGCACTATTAGCTGGATGTAAGCGGTAGGTTACAGATACCGAATATTGTGCAAAATTTTCATCGATGTACATATACACCAAAAGCGAGCTTAACAGGACTTGCTCTTATAGCACTCTCAAAAGCAGAGAATAACACAACAAAATACTACTATAATTTATGGTAATATGTTGCCAAGACCGTAATACCATTGTCAAGCCATATCACAACAGACCTACCATCCTTGAAGAGACATCAAACATTTCCTGTATTCCTTTGTTATTTGTTTGTTATAGCATAGGATGAGTTATACCGTGAAGGCTAGGAAGTTGGTTCGCCTAGCCTTTTTTGACGAATAAAACCAACATATTTGACTGATCCGTCCATCGCAATGACGTAGCCATTTTTTACAGAAGTTTCAATTTACATCACATTGTTTCCATGCGGTATATAATGAGATTAAGACCCTTTCGTCGCTGTGGTCATGTACAAAATCCTTCGATTTTTTATTAAATTCGTAAGGAAGAAATCTAAATTCAATCGATTAATTGTTATATCCAAAGATGCGATTGATCAACATCTTCATTTAACTTTACAGACGTAAATCTTGATTTATAATACAATGAACAAGTTTGCTTTATTAGTCGGAAACGACATTAATAATATTTCACCAGGGATAAGCTGGAGTGATTTGCTACACAACATCAAAGAAAAGTATAAGGTTAGCTCATTGGAAAATGGACAAAAACCGTTCCCTATGTTGTATGAGGAAATATTCCTTAATGCAATTCGAGAAAAGCATATTAATGAAAGAGAACTTAAAAGCTACATATCGGATTGTGTCTCTCAAATCAATCAAAATGAAATCCACCAATTAATTCGGGATCTCTCGATCGAAAATATCATCACAACTAACTATGAATTCAGTTTAGAAGGAGAAATCGCAACAGCAAATGCTGGCCTTATCCGTGAAACGACCTACAGTGTATTTCGTAAACACCAAATCGGCAACACGAACTATTGGCACATCCACGGCGATTGCCTAAATCCCTCTTCCATTAACCTCGGTTATGAACATTACTGTGGTCAATTGCAAAAAATGAGGGATTATGTCGTTAATGGGACAAATTATAATTCGCAAACAGTCTACAAGGCTGCATTAATTAAAAGATTAAGTCGAAAAAAAGATACTAAACTCCAATCCTGGATTGACTTATTTTTCACACAGGATATCCATATCCTAGGTCTATCGCTTGATTTTGTAGAAATAGACCTTTGGTGGTTGCTAACCTACCGCGCCAGAAATAAGTTTTATAGACGAAGTACCTTTATTGAAAATAAACTCTTCTATTATACAACAAAAAAATGGTACGCGCTCTCCAAAGATAAAATGCAATTACTTCAAGCAAACGATGTTGAAATTGTTGTTATTGACGAAACCGATAAAACGAAATACTACAAGAAAGTCCTCGCCAGCATCAAAAAAAAATATAGGTTATCCAGAAAAATATTAAGTTGAACCTCAAAGCAATTTATAGATTTCTAGCTTGTTATCATGTCACTAATAGAAAAAAATTTCGCGTTCCCAAACAAAACAAATTTATATTAAGCATTGAAAGTTTGCTGAATCGTCCAAAATCTGAACAGCAAGTTCCTTAGGCACATCATCCATTAGTTTATTTCATCAACACAAGTCAAAAAGACACTTATAAATCAGAAAACCAAATATTTATAACATATAAAAGTATTTTATTAAATCGATTTTGAGAAATAAAAAAAATAAATCATTTTTGCTATCATTTAGCTAAGATTAACAGGAAAAGTCAGGCCGTAAGGGATTATCATTTATATTTTATTTTTTATTGATCTATATGTCATTTAAGAGAATTACCTATTTCTTTTTAGGTTTTTTGTTATTTATTGGTTGTAAAAGAGATATTCATCCAGGGATTGTACCACCGGATCCAGAAGTCATTGAAAAAGATAAATTACCCATACCTACAGGTTTCACAAGTGACCTCGGTTCAATAAAAATTAATACAACTGCCAATGCAAACCAACCTGGCGAAGAGTTGCCAGGCTGGATACGCGATATCTCTGGCAATAGTGCGAGTTATTGCCACCCAGATGTTGAATATTTCCCTGCCGGTTTCAAAGGATACAAATATTGGATGGTATTTACGCCATATTTTGGCATAATCGGGTCAGACCGTACTGCCTCACTCTATGAAAATCCGACTGTGGTAGTTTCTAATGATGGAAAAGAATGGATTACTCCAGCAGGATTAATAAATCCTATTCAACGACGTCCTGCACTAGAGGATTCTTTCATCCAAAAGGACGGTAGCCCTAATCAAGGTTATTGGTCCGATGTAGACTGGAATTTCAACGGCGAAGAATTCGAACTATATTATAGAGGCTGCTTTTTCTCAAGCAAAATTTTAAAAAAATGGGGTGCCAAAAGCGCAAACAACAATAAAAAATTAAATGAAGAAGCTGAACGTGTTATTGTAAGGCAAACATCAAAAAATGGGATTGACTGGACACCGCTGGAACTCGTGTACAATAGTAATGAACCAACATCTTTCCAAGATAACCATATCCTTTCACCAACATTTGTGAGAAATTCGAAAAACCTGACGACGAGTTACGAAGTGGATTTCATGCCAAGCTACAAAGCACCAATTATGACCAATATCCTATCGCGTATTTCTACAAATGGCTTAGATTTTACCGTTTATCGCGACAGTAAGAAAGTTGAATTTATGAACAAACCTTGGCTAGAATTCAGCAAGGGGTATTCGACTTGGCATCTGCAAGGTTCCTATATTGATGGATATTATTTTTTATGTCTGGCAATTGGAAACGTAGACCGATTTACCTCCGATATGAATTATCTAGCCTATTCAAAAGATGGTCTACACTTTCGCGTCTTCGAAAAACCTTTAGCTGCGGCCAATGTGTACCGCTCTTCTGTATTCCCAAAGACCTCTTCCTCAAAAAGCATTGAATTTGGTGCTGTAATTGGTTATAAGTCTGGAGCCTTTGGCTATCGTGAATTCACCATCAACAAACAGGTACTGGAAGATGGTTTAAAATAAAACACCTATATTTAGGTTCAAAATCATTTCGATGGAGTTATTTCCGACAATAGATCTTCAAGAATTTAGAAAAGACCAGCTTGCGGGTAATCAAGGATATTTATACTCGGAATTACATGGTGAACATCATATATCGCGTCCACACCAGCATCATTTTTTTTTATTGGTACTTTTTGACCAGGCAGAAGGTATTCATACGATTGATTTTAAAGATTACCATATTGATCGTCATCAAATCCATATCCTGTTTCCAAAGCAAGTTCATAGTTGGAAATTAGGGGCCAATACAACTGGTTTCCAATTGATGGTCGATAGGGAACACTTCGAGAAATTTTCGCCCAATTTCCATTTTTCATTTGCTTACTATCAACGTACTCCTGTTATCTCACTCTCTAGCGAAACATTTGCTCTGCTTTATTATGAATTTAATGCAATAAGAAAAGAACTTGAGGATCACAATTGCGTTCCTGCAATTATCTACTCTCGCACAGCTGTCGTCGCATCTATATTAAGCAAAGAGGTACAGAAAATAGTACAAAATGAACAAAATAATGACTCCAATCCACGTCTTTTAAAGTTGCAAGAGTTAATTGACATCCATTTTCAGCATGAGAAGTCGGTATCTTTCTATGCGAAACAACTTAATATTTCCACCCCGCACCTTACTAAAATATGTCGCCAGAAGCTCGAAGTATCTCCGAGCCAGCTCATTCAACAACGAACTATCTTGGAAGCAAAACGATTGTTAAAAGCAACCGACTTATCTATCAAAGAAATTTCGTTCAAACTTGGTTTCGTTGACTCTCCTTACTTCTCCAATTTTTTCAAACAACATACAGGTCTGAATCCAAAGCAATTTAGAACGGACTGAGGTTCATCAATACTTCGTATATTTTGCGTCAATACTTCTTCGTTAAAAATCAACAGCAAGTCCATTTGCGCGACAAAAACTTGTTATTTTTACATAAAAATACCATTATCAATGATTTCTGAGCTTATAAACCTTGTAGTGGACACAACTCTTTTCATCTTTGGCCAAGGTTCCAGTAACGACCGTCCTGAGAAAGAAAAAATGATTTCAAATTTGGGCCTGTCTTTGACGCTAGTTACTGCGTTGGTTGTTACGCTACTTCGCCACAGTCGGATTGTACCAATTGATTTCTTTTGGATTATACCTGTTAGTTTATCAATGGGTTTTATCCTACTTTTTATCCCGCTTCGACTACGCTGGGTAGCACCATGGAGAATCGCGACATACATCAAAGCTTCTCTTAGTTTTTCCTGCTTAGTTTGGATTGCAATTCTTATTTTTATCTTTTGACTTTAACGCGCTAAAAATGGCAATAAAAGATATTAAAATTGTAAAAACTGAAATTCTATCAGACAACTGGTACACGTTAAAAAAAGTGACTTATCAATACAGCAAACCCGATGGGACGGTACAGCAACAAAGTCGAGAAGCTTATGATCGTGGCAATGGAGCCGTCATTTTACTCTATAATACCAGTGCTCAAACAGTCATATTAACAAGGCAATTTCGAATACCAACTTACATCAACGGGAATGAGTCGGGCATGCTTATCGAAGCTTGTGCAGGTCTACTTGATCAAGATTCTCCCCACGACTGTATACGGAGGGAAACAGAAGAAGAAACAGGCTATCAGATCAAGGAAGCAAAAAAGATCTTTGAAGCTTATATGTCTCCAGGTTCTGTAACTGAAATTCTACATTTTTTTATAGCAGAATACACCAATAACATGAAAGTTGGCGATGGCGGTGGTTTAGAAGAAGAGGAAGAGCATATTGAAATTCTAGAAATCAATATCGAAGAAGCACTACATATGATTGATACAGGTGAAATCAAAGATGGAAAAACCATTATGCTACTACAATATATTCGATTAAAAAATATACTGTAGACGCCTAATTTAGATGATAAGAGGCTAGTGATTAACTTTCTCAAAGATAAACTTTGGGTCTTGGAAATTGATGGTTGAAGGTATATAATGTGGAATTCCCATATACACTTGCTCCGTTCCTGTACCTAAAATATACAAAGACCCTTTTTTTAATAAAGCAAAGGGTCTTCTTTTTTTCTGTCCCCAGCCAAATGGCGTATAATAATAGTCCCCAAGTAAAGTGTCTTTTTGGATATTGCCGCGAATGTCTCCCGAATCAACCTCACCTCCAGGTCTATAAAAGAACAATTTACCATGAAAACGGCTCTCAAAAAGATTAAGATCCAAACGGGCACTGTCACGTTCACTATGAGCCATATAACTCAATACTTTAGGATCTCGCCTCCCCTCTTCACAGCTTATCAACAGCAGAGTCGAAAAAATAAAATAAACAGCAATCGAATATAAACGCATTTTTCTTTTGATCTACGATAATTAATCCCGTCTCAAGATAAACACAAAATTCAACAATATACAAGGAATTTGACATAAGATGCTTTTTCCAAATTTGATTTACTTAGATTCTCTATATAATCAAACTTAATGCGAACTACACTTTATCAAATCTTTTATTTTCTTCCTTCCATTCAACGTAGTTCGCTTTTAAGCAGTGCCCACAAGGGCGATATTGATGTTTTAGCGCTTCTTGCTCAGTGGAAAAAAAGACCCTGTTCTCCCGCTTCATCCGTTTTCCCGAAATACAGCAAAGCAATCCATAAATTTTTAGCTTTTCATTGCCACCAAATTCAATTTCTCCCGCTCGAATCTTGGCGCGCAATGAAGCATCTGTTATATTTTTATGCCATTCCATTGTGTGGGATTTATTTCTCGGCATCATGAAAAATAATACCCAACGCATGGCGTTCACCGGCTGTGACTTCACCCACTCCATGTTTCATATTAACCCTAAAATATCCCATTCGTCCTTTCTCAGGCCTAAAATTTGTTGCGAATAAAATGAGATCACCTTTTTTAGGTTTCAAAACAATTGCCTTTGATTGAGCCCTCGGAACTTGTTGTGTTAATACAAATTCTCCGCCCATAAAATCGACTCCTGGCTCATTTAACATCAAAACCACCTGCATCGGAAAGTAAACCGCTCCATACAAGTCTTGATGTAGCGTATTGAAACCTCCTTGACCATATTTCAAAATCAATACTGTTGCTTTTTCTTGTCCTTTCAAACGGCAATCCGTCAAAAGGTCTTCATGTTTCACGGAAAATGATATATCGATTTTCAGCGCACGAAACCAGGCATTAGCAATGACGGCAAGATAGGGATAAAGTTGAGATCGAATCGTTTGAATCAACTCAGGTAGTGGGTAGTCAAAATATTTATACTCCCCTAATCCGAATCGATGCCTTTCCATAACGACAGTTTTACGGTAGAGCGTCGAATCGCTATACCCTTTTTTTAATAGATCGCATTGTAAAGCTGTCAACAGGTTTGGTATAACCACATAACCATGCTTATGCATCTCTTCTGTAATCAAAGGCCAATTTAGATCTTCTATCTTTTGAATGATATTTTTCATACCACGAATCTCCACATTACAGTCCTATGAAAAAATCCGAAATATGCTAATATGATGTATAATAAAAGGAACGAGAACATGTATCGCTCAAGACAATCCATAGCACAAAAAAAAGGATTAAATACAGGCAGGTGTATTTAATCCTTTTTTGATTTCATATCGTATAAAAACTAGCTATTCCCAACATTATTCACGATTTTTTCTGCCAAAGCTTTAAGCTGAACCATATCAGTATAGTCGAGCTTAAGGGCTTCAAAAATCTGCATGGGAATACAGCTCGCCTTTTCTTTCAATTGCAATCCTTGTGCTGTAAGCTGTATCTTCACGACGCGTTCATCTTCTTTGCTTCGTGTTCGTGTAAGCAAAACTTTAGCCTCCAAGCGCTTCAATAGTGGTGTAAGCGTTCCATTATCTAGAAATAACTTAGCCCCCAATTGATTTACTGTCTGCTCATCATTCTCCCATAAAGCCATCATCGTGATATACTGTGGATAGGTCAAGTCAATCTCTTCAAGAATAGTTCGATATTGCTGCATAATTTCTCTATGTAGCACATACACGGAAAAACAGAGTTGTTTGTCTAATTTTAATAAATCATCCATCTTGCAAATATATTGAGTTTCTGAGGGATTGAAAAAGTTGTTTGCGGTTTATTTGAATTCAACAACAAACTCTTCCTTAGGAACCCGAACCTTCTTCATCGTCGAAATCCAATCTCTCGAAGAGTCCGCCACACCAACATACATCAATGAAACGCTTTTTAGTCCATGCTTTTCTAATTGCAGAACCTCATCCACGACTTGGTTATCAAAACCCTCGGCGGGTGTGGAATCGACACGAAGTTCAGCTGCCTGAGCCAACGCCAAACCTAAAGCAATGTAAGTTTGTCTTGCAGTATGTGCAAAATTTCTTTCGGCAGCTTCGCTCAAATAAATAGATTTCAACTTGTCCGTATAAGAGCCAAAGCGTCCCCTTGGCAAATCCCGTTCATCCGTTGTAAAATCATAAACTTTATCAATACGTTCTTCCGTATAACGATCCCATGCAGCGAAAACAAGCACATGTGAACATTCACGCATACAGTCTGGATTTAGTGCTCCTTTTGCCAATTCTTCTTTCAATGCCTGATTTTCAACAATCAATATCTTAAATGGCTGTAAACCCGAAGAAGTAGGTGCAAAGCGTGCAGCCTCAACGATTTTATCTACATTTTCCTGACTAACTTTTTTTGTCGGGTCGTATGCTTTCACAGCATGACGCCATTGTAAATCTTCTATTAATGACATATAATTATAGTTTTATTTTAAGAGAATAACGGATAACAACGCCAACAATGCAGGAACTCCTTGTACAAAAAATATCTTTTTGCTCGCTGTAATTCCGCCAAAAACACCGGCAACAAGAACACATCCTAAAAAGAACAGGCGTACATTGTAACTCCAGATGGGGTCATTGATTAAAAAAGACCAGGCTAAACCTGCAACCAGAAAGCTATTGTAGAGCCCTTGATTTGCAGCAAGCCCCTTCGTTGGCTTAAATAATTCTGCCGGAAGAGCCTTTCCAAAACTACGTTTTCCTGCAGTTTCCCAAGCAAACATTTCCATCCATACAATGTATACATGTTCTAAAAGTACGAGTGCTGTAAGCACATTGGCAATATAATTCATATATTATTCGTTAGTTGATACCGTCAATTTGACATCCATATTACCCCTTGTTGCATTTGAGTAGGGACAAACTTGATGTGCTTTTTCAATCAATTGTTGCGCTAATTCCAAGCTTACGCCAGGTATATTTGCATGTAATTCTGCAGCCAAACCAAAACCACCATTATCCAATTGTCCGATACTCACATGGGCTGTTACCGAAGTTTCGCCAGCTTTTACTTTTTCTGATCTAATCACTAAATTCAAGGCACTATCAAAACATGCCGCATAACCAGCCGCAAAAAGCATCTCTGGATTGGCATAATCATCATTGGCACCTCCTAGACCTTTTGGCATACGAACAGCTAAATCCAATACACCATTTTCGCTTTTTACCTGACCATTTCGTCCTCCCTTGGCTGTCGCGCCGATGTTATATAACGTTTTCATATTTTAATTTGTTTTGTTTGTACAAATGTATGCCAAGGATTTATATTGTGCAAAATATAATTTTGCAATTTACATTAAAATGAGAATAGCAAAATCTCAAAAAAGTACAGTGTTACCGAATGTAATCTAAAAGCACTACATTTGATTATTGCAAATAGGGCTTAAATGAAAACAACTTCCATCGAACAATTTTATCGGGAGATCAATGCGAGTATCCCAGAAGAGATCGCAAGAGAGATTGGTCATTTTAATGTGTTCAGTTATGAGGAACTTGCCGCTAAGTTGAAAGATAAACCGATCATGCCCTACAATAAGCGAACGTATTATAAAATCAGTTTAATCACAGGAAAAAACACGGCCGAATATGCCGACAAAGTAATCGAAATCGATGAATCGGCACTTGTATTTGCTACTCCTAAGGTTCCTTACCATTGGATACCGAAAGATGAGCATCAAAAAGGTTATTTTTGCGTTTTCACCGATGAATTTCTGGCAAGGAATAAAAGTGGTGTGATCATAGATGATTTGCCGATCTTTCAACCAGGCGGCCTTCCGATTTTCCAACTATCAGAAGAACAACGCATTGAAATAGAGGGAATCTTCCTAAAAATGAATAAAGAGCTATCTTCAGATTACGTTTTTAAATACGATCTGTTGCGAAATTATGTGCTTGAAATCGTCCATTATGGCCAAAAGCTGCAACCCAAAAGTATAACAAATCCTACACACAACGCCTCCAATAGGATTACTTCATTATTTGTAGAATTGCTAGAAAGACAATTTCCACTTGAATCTCCGATGCAACGCCTACAACTAAGAACAGCTAATGATTTTGCGGAACGACTGGCCATACATGTCAACCACCTGAATAAAATTTTAAAGGAAAATACTGGAAAAACAACTAGCCATGTCATCGCAGCCAGAGTCACACAGGAGGCAAAAATTTTACTGCGACAAACCGATTGGAATATATCTGAGATTGCTTATTCACTTGGCTTTGAGGAGATCGCCCATTTTTCCAATTTTTTCAAAAAGCAAACCAGCTTTGCCCCAAACATTTTTCGTTCCCAAACGTTATAATTTGAATTTCGCAAACATCCATTTGCATTTCGCAAGGAAAGACTCAACTTTTCAGCGGATCTTTGTCCTATTGAATCTTTAAAACAAATTAAAATGGCTACAAACAAAATAGCATTGGTAACAGGCGGAAGCCGTGGTTTAGGTAGAAACATGGCTGTTAGCCTTGCAAAAAAAGGAATCGATATCATTTTAACCTACAATAGCAATCAGGAGGAAGCGGATCATGTGGTTGCTACGATACAATCTTTAGGGCAACATGCAGCTGCATTCCAATTGGATGCAGGAAATGTGCAGTCCTTTAATGGCTTTATTGAACGGGTTACGCAACATTTGCTACAACAAACGGGGAAGTCTAATTTTGATTTTTTGATCAATAATGCGGGCACTGCCTTATATGCACCCTTTATAGAAACCACAGAAGAACAATTTGATACAGTTTATAATATCCATTATAAAGGGGTCTTTTTTCTCACGCAGAAAGCTCTACCCTATTTGAATGATGGCGGACGTATTATCAATATTTCCTCTGGCCTCGCCCGTTTTGCATTTCCGGGATCATCTGCCTATGGCTCGATGAAAGGGGCAATCGAGGTACTAACGAGGTATCTTGCCAAAGAACTCGGTCCTCGAGGTATTGCAGCAAACGTCGTTGCTCCTGGCGCAATCGAGACTGATTTTGGTGGCGGGCATGTGCGGGATAACAAAGAAACAAATGCGCATATTGCAGCTGTTACAGCTTTAGGACGTGCTGGTGTACCCGATGATATCGGTGGAGTGGTGGCCTTCCTTTGTACAGAAGATGCAAGATGGATCAACGGACAACGCATTGAAGTATCGGGCGGGATGAATCTTTAGTAACGTATCACTTAAATAAGCACATATCTGAGGCTATTCGATATGTGCTTATTTAACAGTATTTCTTCACCAATCCCGCCCAGTTCCTCCTCTTTTAGAATAAAAATTATAACGCTATTATCATTTTCTTCTTTACCTCTTAAATTGTACGTTGACTGACTATCCGAATGATTATGTTTGTAGCATAAGAATATGATACAACTTGCCATAATAAGTGACATTCATGCCAATTTAATTGCATTGGATGCGGTATTAACAGATATCAAAAATAAAGGATTAACACAAATTTACTGCTTAGGTGATCTTGTTGATTTCGCTCCCTGGGGCAATGAAGTCATTGACAGGATACAAGAAAAAAACATTCCATGTCTACTGGGAAACCATGACCAAAGAATTGCTTTTGACGAAGCCATTATCCCTTTACCACACCATGATGTAATAGAGACTTCAAATCGAGAAATCGCCATCAAGCTAAGTAAGAAGGAGATATCGGCCCCTCATAAAAAATGGCTAGCAACATTACCCTACACCATTGAACTAACCTTCAAACTTGGAACGAGTTTTAGGAAAATACTTCTTGTCCATGCCAGCCTCCAAAGCAATGACGAATACATCCATGAATCAACCCAAAAATGTGCTCTATCAACTCAATTAAAGCAAAAAGCAATCGATATTCTGGTGATGGGACATACACACCATTCTTATATTCAACAGGATGGAGATGTCTTGTTTATCAATTGTGGTTCCGTCGGACGTAGTAAAGAAAAGGACAGAAAAGCAACTTACACAATAATAACCTTATCTGAAAAAGAAATTAATGCCGAGATCGTTAAAGTAAACTACCCAATAACAGCTGTCGCAAATGCAATTTACGACAGCAATATCCCCGATTTCTACGGAGACTTTTTACTTGCGAATAATACACTTTAATCATTGTCAATTTGCTACAATAGCTAAATCCCCGACACATACTCTGCATTATTTTCAAAGAGAGGGTCTCCTAAAAAACAATACGGTTGCATCGGGGATTTGTATAGTTATTATTTCAGAAACAGTTTCCGAATAGCTTTATTACCAACATCCAGAAGATAGATATTACCATCCTTATCTACGACTATATCTTTTATCAGACCAAACCGCGCTGTAGACAAAGTTCCATCCACATATCCATTCGTTCCCTTTATCAAAGTAGTCACTTCCCGTGTTGACATATTGACCTCCCGAATAGCATAGTTGTAGTTATCAGCAACAATCAATCTGTTATTTAATCCTGCTGTGATACCGCCTATTCCGTTGAAATATGTGTTCGTTCCAATCCCATCTTGATAACCTGCATCCGAACCTCCTACCCAACGTTCCCCACGTGTAACACCCGGTCTTACAATTTCAATCCCGTTATTGCTGCTCGTATTCTGATCCGAATAATACAAAACTCCTTGACTATCCACAAAGGGCTTTGCCATTACCCAACTAGGTCCAGGTACCTTAGTATAACCTCCAGCCAGGTTGACTTTGTTTATTCCCTGCGCAAAACCAGCTACTGCCACATATAAATTCCCTGACAGATCTAAACACATTGCACCCGGAGAAAATCCTTTTGCGTGTATAGTGCGTTTGCCCGCAGCTGTAATTTTAAAAATCTGATTTGATCGCTGATCGCTGACATAAATATTATTTTGCGTGTCAACAACTATTCCTGTAGGATAGTCGAATACAGCATTGGCACCATCTACCTGCAAAATAGATACACTTCCAGTCGGAGATACCTTTTTAACTTGTTTATTCTCTGGATCTGCGACATATAAATTTCCCTGCGCATCTATCGCCATTCCAGCTAGGTTATTGCCGAATACCGTACTTCCTGACCCCCCTACGAATGTCATTACACCTGCGCGACGGAACGGTTGCGGTGCTAAAGCATCCTGACCGCCAACGATTACCTTTACCTCGCCTGTTGCAACACCCTGTGGTGCCTCCATAACCAACTTATTCTCACTAGCGCTTGTCACAGGGGCCAAAACACCGTTGAAATAAACCCTATTTTCGGCAGCATTTGTACTAAATCCAGTGCCCAATAACGTTACACTTGTTCCCGCCAAACCATTGTCCGGACTTATAGAACGAATACCAAGCGTCTGATCTTTAAACTGTGGTCCTTCCACGGATTGATCGTTGACTACAACCCTTACCTTTCCAGATCCAGTTCCGCCAGGAATGATCAACTTCAGTTGATTTTCACTACTTGAAGAAATAGCAACTTGCTTCCCATTTATAAAAACCTGATTTTCGTCAAGTTCTTTACTAAATAATAGCCCGCTTATTGTCATTTCAGCCCCTTTAGGGCCACTCAAAGGAGAGACAGCACCGATTTCAGGCTTGCCTACAACCGTAAATTTCGGACCCGAAATCTTCTGTTCATTGATATTCACGGATAGAGGTCCGGTACTGACACCAGCTGGAGCCACTACCACAATTTTTTCAGGACTAGACTCCAATACGACCGCGATCTTTCCATTGAAATCAACGATATTCCCCGAACTGACTTTTTCGAAGCCTTCACCCATTAGGGTAACTTTGGTTCCCGCCCCACCTGTTAATGGTTTAATACTGCGGACGACCTGATAAGTAAAATTCTGTCCTTGAGACTTTTTACCATCCACACGAACTTCTACAGCACCATACCCCGCATCTTCTGGAATTTCTGCAACGATTAATTTATCTGTAACACTCACAACTAAAGCTTTTTTGCCATTAACATAGACTTCTGCAGGTTTATCTGTACTACCAAACCCCTCCCCATCAATCCGTAGCTGGGTGCCGCCTGTACCATTTGTCGGAAAAATTTTTGAGACTGAAAGATCTTGATAGGTATACGTACCGACATCAAAACTATTACTTCCATACTTCAAGACAATTCCGCCACTTTTGTCCCCTTTTGGCACACGTAAAACAACCGATGTTGGAGTAGCGCTAATGACCTCTGCTGCCCCCCCTGCAACTGTTGCGGAAAATTCTGTAATTGCCCCGCTGAAGCCCTGTCCTTCAATCGTAACTAGTGTGCCAGCTTTACCAGAATTAGGGTAATAACTATCCACTTTAGCCGGAATTTTATCGACCAATTCTTCCTTTTTACTGCAACTGATCGTCGCAATAGCCATCCAAATAGATATGATGACTAGATTAATTGTATTTTTCATTGGAATAAATTCTTATAACTATATATCCGCTATCTTTTTAGGTTTTTCCCAAATGACCAAACTAGAATGTATATCGAACCCCACATTGTATTTGTGCTCTTGAGTTAAAATAATCGATGCTATAAGGCTGCCCAGGATCACTAAAAGTAAATACGGGCCAGCTATCAGCATTTTGCCTCGGCGGAAATAATGATGGGGTAAGCCCCACACTACTCGTCGAATTAAATGTATTGGGCGAAAAATATTGAATACCCCATTTCTTGGAGATTAGATTAGTCAAGTTCATAACATCCACCGAAAATGTTATAAATTGTTTCTTTGACTTCTGAAGAAAGAGATCATGCGCAATTCGTAGATCTGCCTGTACATTCCATGGCGTACGTCCCATATTACGCTCTGTAAAATCTCCTCTACGAGAGCTCAGATAATCATTACCATCAATGAACCGATTAAAAGCATCTGCTTGCTGCTGAGCAGAAACACCATTTGCAAGATCTTTAAAGTAATGAATTGTTTCCGTCTGTCTTGGAATATAAACCAAACTTACTTGTTGTGGCAAGCCTTGTATGCTATTATTGACGATACCATAGGTAAATGGACTTCCAGATTGCGCACTGATATACAAGGTAAAATTCGTACGTCCTGCATTACGCCAAATTTGTTCGTAATTTATACTCGAAACGATACGGTGACGGATATCGAAATTACTGTAAGCTAACTTTGGATTATTAGGAATAAGTGACTGATTCAGTTGCCAGTTACTTTCCATAGAATTACGTACGCCATTACTTAAATCCTTCGATTCTCCATAGGTATAACTCAGTGTAGCATTCATTTTTTCTTTGATCGTTTTTCCAATGGTCCCTGTTATACTGTAGCGGTAGCCTTGATTGGTATTACTCAGAAGATATACATTCGAGAAACGATTATCCACAGTACCGCTATAAACAGGTTGTTGTTTATTGACGTCATATCCATACCATAATGGGTTATCCTTGTTGTTCAGCTGCTGAAATAGAACATCTTTAATATTCTTTGTATAAATACCTTCAACCGTAAATTTCCAGCTTTCAACCTTGTAATCTATACCCAAGCTGGACCGCAGCACCTGCGGCAGTACAAAATTGTTATCGACCAGATCAACCTGCGTTTTTCCGGTACTTGGATCATTAATGACAGCGCCATTCTGCGCTATAAACTCACCTATTCCATTCGGACTTGGCTTTATAGGGTCAGACCCAGGTGCAAATGGTTTCTGATCTGTTTTTTGATCGAAAGCGCCGTAACTGTTCCCCGTATTATAGTATGCATAAGCCAGCCAAGCAAATGGTATACGCCCTGTAAACAAACCGGCACCACCCCGGACAGTCAGTTGTTTATCGTCCATTGCCTCCCATCGAAAGCCAATTCTCGGAGACAACTGTATCCTATTTAGAAACTCATTTCTTAACCGATTCGGTGGTGTATAGGTGTAGGTTGTACCAAAAGTGGGGTCAGACCACATGTCATTGACTTTATCACTTCGTGTCGGCATTGTTGGCAAAGCTGCCAAATCCGCACGGAGTCCAGGTATGATTTGGAAACGATCATTTATACGGATTTCATCCTGAATGTAGAGACTATACATATTAACAGAGAAGTTAGCCGCGGGATGATCCAAAATGTAAGAGTGTGAATTATCCTTATAGTTGTAACTTCCTCTTACGCGATACGGAACATTCGCGACGAAATCGGCAATACTATTGTAATCAACCCGGCCATTCCAGCTGTTAACAAACCCATACCGAATGCGATAAAGCTCATTATGTGTTCCAAATAACAATTTATGCCTGCCTTTTGTCCAATTTAGATTGGCCGTAATCTCCCAGGTACCTTGTCGCATGTTAAATATACTAGCTTCACGATCAGTTCCAAGATAAATTGTTGTGCCCGGTGTACGCCCTTGTATCTGTACCTGAGGTAAGGAAGGATCACTTAAAGGGTCGCGTCGATCATTTACCTGTGTATATCCCAACACAATATTGGAAGAAAGATTATTACTAAATCTACTTTTCAATTCTGCAACGGTACTTGTTTGGTTGTTCTCTTGTTCAAAGGCCATACTACTGAACCGAAAATCCTGTTGATCCCGATCCATATGAGTTGCCTTACTAAAGATTGTATTGTTACGGATTGCCAACTGATGTTTGGCATTTATATTCCAGTCTAAACGATTGAAAAACTTGGTTGACCGGGACCAATTTGTATAATTACCTGCGGTTCCAATATTAAAAATATCACCATAGCGAGAACGAGCGGCTTCGGCTATTGCTTCTACATCGCGCTGCTCCAAAATATGAGCTGTTTCTATAGTCCCAACACGCAACTGCGTAGGATCTTGACGCCTGGTAAACTCCTCATTACTGAAAAAGAATAATTTATCTTTTATTAAAGGAAACCCTATTCGGAAACCTGTTTGATAATCATAAAAATCTTTATTCATTTTCCCCAAAGTTCCCACCCGGTCCTTACCCGTTAACGCGGCATTCCGTCCATAGGCGTAAACCGATCCTTCAACTTGGTTTGTACCACTTCGCGTGACAGCATTGACCGAACCGCCTGTAAAATTTCCGATCTTGACATCGTAGGGAGCCAAATATACTTGCATATCCTGAATGGCGTCTATTGATATGGGGTTTGTTCTTGTACTGCTCCCTGCCATTCCTGAGGTCCCGGTTTGTCCGCCAAGAGAGGGGCTAAAACCTATTGCATCATTATTGATGGCACCGTCTATCGTGACATTATTATACCTAAAGTTTGTACCACCGAAACTATTATCGCGACTTCCTTGCGGTGTAAGCCGAGTTACATCGGTAATCGAACGGTTGACTGTAGGCATATTCCTTACTTGCGCGCCACTGAAATGATTTCCCGTCCCTACTGTCCCAGCCCTTGTATCACCTTTCCGGCCAGTCACAACAACCTCACTAAGTGTTTCATTACGCTGTTGCATAATAAAATCCGTCTGCAAGGTTTCTCCCAAACGCACAAATATATTTTCTTTACGTTCTGTTTGTAATCCAATGCTACTTACATCAACTGTATATGGACCGCCAATACGAATATTATTTAAAGTAAAACGTCCATCTTTATCAGTCGATTGCACATAACGGGTCCCTGTTGGTGTGTGTATCACAGTAACGGTCGCCTTCTCCACAAGAGTTCCACTGCTACTTTGCACCTTTCCGTTAATTGTACCCGAAGTTTCCTGCGCAAAAGAATTGAGCGCTTGCAAAAGAAACAAAAAGAGTAAAATTAGCTTTAGTATTGACATTATAGGATAGAAAGTCATGGTTGATCTTCCTATGCATATACTGTCATTTTGATATCTATTCATTGCTATGTTTCATTAATTCGTTAGATAAATCTTCTTATTACTGTGTTAGCCGGAGCCCCTGATCAACAATATGTAGTACCCCATCTCCGGTAAGGATATCCTGTTTCTGTAATAAGACATCATTTGTATTCCCCAAACCCCGAAGTGTTATGCCGCTAAAAGAGCCCGGAGAACTGGTATTTGGAACCAACTTAATGTCAACACTGTTACCATCTAGCATGGTTTGCTTAGACATATTTGTATTACCCGTACTCAAGATATAGTCGTACACAAAACGACGGTCATGGAGAATATGATAGCGGACTATTTTTTTCAGATCGTCTAAATTGGCCAGCTCCACATCCTGCACGGATTGAAATCCCAGCAGATTCATAGCAGCATTATTCGGTGCAAAAACCGTATAGGCTCCCTGATTTGTTTTTTCAGATAAAATGCCGGTCCTTTTTATAGCACGAGCAAATATGCTGATACTCGCATCTGCGTTGATAGCATCGACAATCTTATCATGTACATAGGGGGTCATAACGCGGTCGAGCACTTGAATCAGTCCATTAGATGCAGGCAAATTTTGTGTCAATATACGTGCTCCATTCAGCGTCAGTACTGTATCGGCTCCTTTGACCCAGTGTGTGGCATAGACCTTACCGCGACGTGTTTTCAATTCTTGATTAAACAGAAAAGGAAGCTTATTGAGCTCATATTTTCCATCCAGTATGTGATAATTAGCGATATTAGAAACTATTGCTGCGCGTTCAGACAGCATGCTCACCACAGTTGGATAACCCGCCTTTCCAAAGGCATTGTCGGATGGAGCAAGCAAAGTATAGGGACCTTCGCCCTTTTGCAGCTCTTTATCCATATTACTGACGCGCAATGCAGCATTAAATACCGATAAATTAAAATTATCGGCAACGACCAAGTTGACCTTATTATTGTCAAAATTCGTCGTGTTTTCTTCCTTTTTACAAGCAAATAATAGATTGATCGTCAGCAAAAATAGGCTACACTTGCTATAACTAAAATTATGTCGTCTCATCTTTTATTTAAGTTTAAATCCTTTTGGAAGCAGTAGGTTATCAACAACGTGGATCGGTCCATTAACCGTATTGATATCTGTCTCAATAATATTTATCGGTGCTTGCTCGGCTTCTTTGATTTTCATTTGGATCTGGTTTCCATTTTTAGAAAAAGCTAAAGGCATCTTATAAGCGTATCGAACCTGACTACTCCCCCCTATATTCACATAATAATCGTTTAACAAGGCAGGATCCAGATCATTACTATAAAAGACTGTATTATTGGACATCGCTATGCCATAAGCAGGATCCTCAGTTGCAAACACTCTGCCCCAATTGCGATGAAAACTGAATAAAGTATCTGTCGGATATGATCCACGTGGTTCAAAATACAAGTCGTCGTATCTTACATCTCCCCGTTTAGCATTAAAAGCTAGAATATCGGCCACGCTATTAAACCCTGCTTTTCGAAAGGCATCATCTGTTGGTGCAAATGTGGCTGTCAGGTTGAGATTAGGTAACTCATTGTAAAATGGATCCCTATCGATATCCCATCCTCGTTGATAGGAAACTCTGGCCTCTGGATAATAGCTCAAAAACTCCTCTTTACTCATACGATATCCCCATAGAGGCTCAATATCATCCAACATTTTTTCATAAAACATTTCCTCGGATAAACGTTGGGATTCCACAAAAAAAGTAAACCTTCCGTCAGCTATTAGCGCCTCCAATATGGTCATAGTAGGCTTTTCGATCACTTTTTCCAACATATAGATACCGCCATTTGTCGCGGGCTCATAAGCTAATTTTCCTTTAGACTTACCATTGACTAGCAAATCGCCATCTTTCAAAGCGAGATAATGACGATAAGCATAGATGTCGTAACGTCTGCCGACTGGCTCGGTATTATCATAAAAAGGTACTCGATAATTTTGATTTTTTAACATCGATCGAACCATGAGACTATATTTACCAAGTTTAATTTGGTTAAGTTCTCCTAAAAAACTGTAAAATTGAACGAAATCGGCAGCTTCCTCAGTAGTCATTTTTTGAATAGTCTCTAGTGTTATTCCAACTTGCTTTAACGCATTATCGGTTGGCACCAATACGGTCACTTTTGTATTGACTCCAGCAGCCTTAATCAGTGCTACAATGTTACTTTTCTGCCATGCTGCTAAAAAAACTTTTGCTTCGTTATGCTTTGTCAATAGTTGCGTAACATCCTGTGAAGCTTCGTTTTTATAGGGAACTTCCTCCCCCACAAGCTCCGGCATAAACTCAGTTTTTTGGCAAGATAGCAGTACAAACACAGCAGTAGTACATAACAATAGCATATACCAAACGGCATTTATTGATTTATTTTTCATCTTTTCCTTTTTTTATCGCTTGATCTGGGCTTACCAGCCCTTGATCTAAATCATGTACCAGACCATTACTACACAAATAGTCCATTTTAGCGCCGACAGCATACGTTACATCAGCGAGTATAATCGAATAGAAAGTATCATTGTCCCGGAGTCTCATATTATAACTCAATTTCCAAGTCGGATAGACTTCATTGGCAAAATATTCCATATAATGTACTTTATCTTTCAAGTGGTATTTGTAATTACCGTTCGAATTAATGATCGTAAAAACCTGTGAATCCGATATAAAAAAATGTTTATCGTACATGATGTAGGCACCAAACAATACCTCAGGGACGTAATTCTGTGGAACAGCACTATCCAAAAATTCCATCGTAATCCCTCTCTTTTCTAGGGCCTCATTTGTTGGTGCAAATACTGTAAAAGGGCCTTTTCCAGCAAACTGATCCCACAGACCAAATTTCTTCAGTCCAGCCACAAAAACGGTATAGTCTTTCTTGTCACTGAGCCAATCCTGAATATTTTTTTCAAATTGTGGTTTCATAACCTTATCCAGCACATGCAACACCCCGTTGGATAAAACCACGTCTTTGCGGATCGCTTTCGCTCCGCTAAAAAACAGCATGTTCACGGGATTAGTAGCCCCAGGTGAGACAGAACCGATTGAGGCATACAATTCGGAACCTTCCAGTGTTGCATACCTAAAGTCCACCGAATTGCTCGGAATATCGCTCACATAAAGACGCCTTGGGAGAATATGATAAGAAATCAGTCTCCGCAAGCTATCCTTATTCATTCGATCAAAATCGGTTGGACGAAACACACCGATCTCATTAAAAGCGAGATCGTTTGGAACGAGAACTGTAAATGGCCCCTTGCCATTTAGTTCGACATTCAGACCAGTTTTCTCCAACGCTGCATCAAAGAGGCGCATTTCATAATTATTACGAATAAAATCGGCCGCCGGTCGTACATTTTCATTAGGTTGGGGCACCGTGAGATTATCATGTTTGCAGCCTTGTAGCAACAAAATAAATAAGCACGCAGAAAACCAGCCCATAGTATGAAGCAGTGAAACCTTCTGTTCTATTTTGCTATTATATTGAATCATTTCTGCTAATTTTAGTAAATAGGTGGAGCATATTTTCGTTGTATGGTCGTTAGGTAGACGCGACCATTGACAATTTCGATCGTATTGACCGTTGCGAAAGTGCGTGGATTATCCTTTCCCGAATGTACATTGACCAACAAATTTGGAAGAAGTGTTCCGTTTTCATTACTGGTCAATCCTACTTTTCCGTTTAGGAGACAATTAAGTACAGCCCAGTTGCCACCTGTATTTGTCTCACTGTCATAAAATGGATTCGCGACGGGATCCATTCCAGGTGTAAAAAAGTCAAATCGTTGCCAAATAGCTGTGCGGATACCGTTGGATTTACTACTCGCCCATAACGGAAAACTTGCATAGGCGTTCACTTCATTTGAACTTGTATTACGTTTAACGGTCGTCAAAAAACGCCCTTGGTAACCATTTACTTTCGCAGCATAATGGCTGAGCTCTTCCTGACTTTCATAAAGTGACAAAAATACATTCATATCATCCTTAACACCATTTTTGAAGCTTTTCAACCGATAATCATCATCTTTTAAGCTTGCATCAGCTTCCCAGAACCCTTTTGCACTCATATTGTAAAAGTTTACGTACACCAATGAATCTGATAAAGGGAGTTTATAGAAATTTTCATGTCTCAATAAGACTCCATGATCCTTCTTTAAAAAATCCCTTTGCAAAAGATGGAGTGTATAAACTTCTTTGCTTTGAAGATTGATCACCGTGTCAATCAGAATGTCATTTTTCAAACGATCTTCCAATTCGAAGAAGGGTACCGTATTTTTTGGACGATACGCAAATACGACCCTTACTTCGCCTGAAGGCACCTGAGCCCAGCTACTTAAGTCAAATCCATTTAAAATGGGACCGACTAGGACATTTTCCTTTCCTGGATATTCGGGATTGCTTGGGTCTGTACTGTTCCCGATGTGAGAAGGATACGGTGGAGCATAAGGATCTCGTTTATCCAAGAAATCACCTATAATTTCCGCTCCTGTAAATTTTCCATCAGAACCTATTTTTGGATTGATAAGCATACAGAAATAGGGTACTTTATCATCTTTGCTACCCATAGTCTGTACGTAATTGACATTATTAAAAACACGTAGATAAGCCGGCTCGGCAATTTGTGTATATTCAATTTTCGTACAGGAAGCAAGCAATAGTATAAAAATGGCCAGTAGCCAAATACGACTTGATATATTTTTCTTTTTCATTATTTATTATGTTTGATAATGATCATTCGCGCTTTTTCTTTATCGGACGATCCCGAACCACTTTTTCCAATCAATGCTACAGTATAAATCCCTGGCTCAAATGCTGGCAGAGGCCTTCCAATGGTTGTATACAGCGATTTATTTGCTATAAACTCCGTCGATTGCAATACGTCAATATCGTCGGCCCAGACACCTGGTATTACGTCTGGTTTAGAACGATAAGCCATTATTGCGTAGGGATTCGCCATAATATTTACATTGGTATAAGGCATATTAATCGAAGGGATCCCAGGTTGCAGATTTACATTGCCACTGTTTCCGAAAGGCTGTCCGTTAGGTAGCGTAAAGGTGATATAAGGATTGCTTGCCGATAGATTTAAAAAGCGATTAAAGAAGAAGAATTTAAAAGCTAGCCGGCTGTATGTCCCATCGTCTTCAGCCGGTAAAGGGAGCGTACCACTCAGATCATTGGAAATGAGAAGCAACTGAGCCTTTCCATTTCGATCAGGATAGAGCCATAACGTATAATTTTGATTGCTCCGCAATTCCTGTTTAATCGTCGCAAGTACGTTTCCAGTTGCATCTATAGCCTCAATATCATATTGCTTCTGGGTAAACACACTATAATTACTTCCTTTTCCAAATCCGATACCACTGGCAATAACCTTTCCATCGACCCTAAACCCTATCGATTGATCCTTATATGCATTTACACCTTGTATCCTCAAATAACTTTGATTCGTTGGCGCAGCAATATCTGTAATGATCTGAAACGAATTTTGATAGGCTGAAACTGTCTCATTCAGCTCATTGGAGAAATAATTAAATCGCTGTGGGGTGACTACGATCGTATAAACACCACCAGGTTGAAAATCCTGAATCGGAGCATAAGTAAAATTAGTAGACTTCGCATAATCTTTTGGGATGGTGGAAGTCGGTAAATCAATGAGCCCGTACTCAAACCGACCTGAGCCCAAAGAAGGAAGGGGTCTTCCATCTGCCAGCAATATCTTGAATTGATAAGTCCCATAAGGCAACTCGATGTAATCAGAACTAATCTGAGAAGCTGCTATTGCACTGGTTTTTTGATTCACCAATGTACCATCGGCATAGGCTAAAGAAATTGGACCAACGAGATTTTCTTGCGGACCATTCATTCCAATAGCTGGATTTTTAATTGTCCCACCGAGATTAACAATGCGGATTTTAAAATGGTCTGGCTTAGTGGGACTAGTCATAGCACGCGTTAGTGCAACAACTTCCGGTTGACCATTCATGAATAAGGAAGGAAGCAAAAAATAATCCTTAGGTTGCTCATAACTATTGTCAACCTTGACTTTAAAATCATGGTTCAAACCAAAACCCTGATAAAAGCGAGCTGCAAACGTAAGGTCTGCCTCTTCTTTCTGATCAAAAAGATCTCGTGGAACTGTCCATATCTTTGTCAAACGTCCGTCTGTTGGGAAATATGAGGTTCCAGGATATTTATGATTCCCCGGATTTAACGGATGCAACACAACAAAACTTGTCAAGCTGTCGCCATTAGCAATAACCTGATTAAAGTCAGATAGATTAACAATTCTAGTATTTGAATTTGGCCGGTTTTCAGTTACAGGACGATTGTCATTAATCACATCCAGTTTTTCCTTTTTACAAGAAACAAAGGATAAAAAACATAAAGCTGTAACAGCAAAAAACCGACAACTCACGCGTTTACACATACTGATTTTCATTAGATTAAAATAAGTTATAGGTAAAACCGATCATAATTTCCGCACCGCGCTTATAACTTCTGTTGATATACTCATTTCCATACCACTTTCCTCCGGTTTGCGGATTCGCATAAACAGTTTTAATAGCAGGATTCATTATATTTTTGGCATAGCCTTTAAACAAGATCCGTTTATTTAGCTTTTGGGAAAAAACAAAATCAAGGTAAGGCACGGGCTGTGTATACAGATCCGGTTCCCCTGTCAGATTAATTTGGACTAAGCGTTCCCCAACCATATTAAAGGTCACAGTGAGATCGGTTCCTGATTTGTCGTTATCATAGTTTAACCAAGCATTAATCGAATAAGGAGCCTGTTCAAACAACGGACTATTTTTTGGGGTATATCTATCCAGTGAACGATTTGCTTCATAACGCTCCGCAGATTTTTTAATTTCACTTTGTGCCAATAAAAGATTGGTACCCAAAAACAAGTGTTTTAAAGGATCATATAAGGTTCCCAAATTCTTGACAACTTCAAATTCCAATCCCCATACCTTACCAATATTACCGTCATTCTGAAATTGGATGGTTGGAAATTCAGGATAAGTAGCAGCTAACCCTTGGGTTTTTAGATTAAAGACCTTAACCAATTGATTTTCTATACGCTTTCCAAAAGCCGACACGGCAATAACCTCTCCTTTAGCGGGAAACCATTCCCATCGAAAATCCGCATTTTGGGTATATTGATTTTTCAAATTGGGATTACCAACAACTAAGCCCATTTGAAAGGCATCAAATTCAAATACATTGGTAATCTCACGCAATTCGGGTCTCGCCAGAGTCGTGTTGAAGGCCCCACGAAAATTCATATTGTCATTCAACGTATAGGTTGCATTGACAGAATAGAATGGTTTATATTTTGTTTTATAGACAGAATTGGGATTAATCGGATCCAGTGGAATACGTGTACCATCTGGAGATGTTGCGGTCAGTGCAGGGTCTAAAAATACATTCGCAGTATCCACTGTCGAACCAATATTTGTCATCTCAAACCGAACTCCTCCGGCCATGCGGAATCGTTCAGCAATCTTGAGATCCAGCATACCATATAATGCATTGGTTTCAAAATAACCTTTGTAGTTATTTGGCGATTTTTGGCTATTGTATAGAAAACCACCTACTGGCATCATACCTTCACCCTGCCCCGCTTTTGGTAATACAACACCTACAATTTCATTGCTTACCAAACGGTCTAAATTGCCCTGAACATCATATAATGGAATTGATTTATTTCCAGTGAAATTAGACCCTGGCAGAAACAGCTGGTTTTCTGTAAATTTACGATCTCTAAATAAATAATTGAATCCCGTTTTAAACAACTGCTTTTCACCCAATAGCCTGAAAGGAAAACTCAGATCAGCTTTAGCATTAAAATTATCTTCGTTCAAATTTCGCCATCTCCGACCATTAGGTTCAGCTTGAATAATACCATAATTTCCGAATCCGTTTACATAGCCCGATGTAAGTGCATAGAGATGTTCAGAATATACATAGTCATCAAAATGAGCCTGCTCACCTATAAGGGGACGCCGATACCATCCTCCACCCCGAGGTTTGTAGTCTACAAGACTAGCAAATCTAAAATCCGGATCATTCTGTGTGGACTTTGAAGTTGCAACATTATAACTCAAACGAGGCGAGAGCTCATTTTTCAAAAACTTATGTTCGCCCTGTAGGTTAAAGGTATTCAGATTACGGAAGGTCTGTTTAAGCGAATGAATAGTACTTCTGACTTCGCCAGGCAAGCCCGAATACTCATAGCGTCCATTTAAATTTGTTGCGATAGACTCTCCTCCCCAGCTTCCCAAATGTTGCATACTGACCTCATGCTGTGGATTAAAACGGTAGGTGACCCCTACAAGTGTACCATAGTTTAGTGTTTCGGTTCCTGTATTTTCACGATAAGTTTGATACTTCCCCATAAAAAGACTATTCGGTGTAATATAATTAGGGATATTTCTAAAACTAAAAATATCAGGATTACCAGTCACTACCCCTTGATAGATGCTATACTGGGTCAGTTCGCCCTGATAAATATCAGCGGTTCTTCTATAATAATTTCCTCCGACAACAAGCCCCAGTTTGTGTTTTCCAAAAACATCATAACTATTACCGAATGTTGCCGAGTAAAGTTGATTCATGGGCGCGCGGCGGTATCGAGTTGTCATAACGGGATCAAACCCTTTCATAATCGCATTAACCCGGTTTACCTCCTGGTATCCTGAGGGACTATAGTTGCTATTGGCGATCATATCCTGGATAGAACTTAATCCATTGGGATATTGCGTTGCAAGATTTAGAAAATCCGAGGAAAGGTCTTTTTTATTGATTCGTGTTCCCAATAATCCCATCTCACTGTTCCAAAAGCTGTTATAATTCCCACCCAAACCAATGTTGGAATTGAGCCCGGTTTGAGCGATAAGCTCAAATGTCATTTTCTCAGGTACAGATTTCGTTTTCAGCTCAACGATACCCGAAGCAGCATCGGCAGGTTTATCTGGTGTTACTGTTTTATAAACGGTAATATTATCCAATAAGGAAGCCGGAACAAGATCCAATGGGATGGCACTACGGTCAGGATCAGAAGAAGCCAATCTTACGCCGTTCAGCTGACCGATCACAGATCGATCACCTAGCCCTCTTACCGCAACATATTTATCGTCAGTCACCGTAACACCAGTAACGCGCTGTAACGCCTGTGTAGTTGTGATACTGGCCGTACGCTCAATCAATTCGGCCGAAATAGCATCCTGTACAATCGAAGCGCGTTTACGTTCTTCCAGCACGGCCGTTTCAGTGTTCATTTTACGCCTTGCCTGAACGGTGACCTCTTCCAATGCTGTAGCAAGAGGGCTCAACCCAATAACAAGGTTTTCCTTCACATCATTAATTTCAATCTCCTTGGTCTGATAGCCTAGATAGGAAAGAACGAGAACAGTAGGAATTTTAGAAATCGATATCGAAAAGTTTCCATTTGCATCAGAATTCGTTCCTCCAGATGTCCCTTTAACACGAATAGAAACACTGGCCAGTGTCCTTTTTGTCTGTTGATCAATAACTCGACCAACCAAGCGCTGCTGCAATACATCGGCGGGCTTTTCCAGCGCAGTCCGAAGCGCCGTAACAACAACCAGTTTATTTTTCACAACATAACCGAACGGTTGTCCTGCAAAACATATATTCAATGCTTCTTCAACAGTTGCATTGTTTAGATTGACATTAACGGGTTTTGCTCGGTTAAAGAGCCCATTATCGTAAAAAAAGTCATAACCGCTCTGCTGCCTTATTTCTTTTAAAATAGCTGGGATATGACTATTTTGTTTGTTAAGTGTAATACGTTGACCGTAAGTAAACGCACTGACTTTCACCAACAAACAAGTTAAAAATACCATGGTGATTTTCATAACACGCATGCATTGATAAAAACTCATATATTTGTTGTTGTTAATATTATTTGATGATCATTGAATCGCAACATGATCGATAAGCTTAACACATTGACCAAAGGTGTTACCAGCACCTTTGGTTGTTTTTATCCGGCTTATCGTAAAAATTAGATAGGTCAATCTATCACAATAAGCCTCCTTCCATTTAGCGTTAATTTTACTTTTCCTGTTGTTTGCAACATATCAATAATGGTAGATAGCGGCTGAGAACGCGATACCATACCATCAAATTTCAGCTTTTCAAGTCGTTCGGGACATGCTACATCCACGTTGTACCACCTTGAAACTTTACGCAACAGACTTATCAACTCCTCTCCTTTAAAAACAAAGTCGCCATTTATCCAAGCTACTTCCTGAGAAATATCAACATTTTCTACACGCAGGGCTTCCCTTAACAAGGCCCGCTGTCCTGGTTTTAAGAGCACCGATTCATTTCTTTTTTTCGAACTAACGCGTACAACTCCCTCCAATAAAGTTGTTGTTGTATAAGGTTCATCCTCATATGCATTGACATTAAAATGCGTACCAAGCACCTCGATTTTTTGATTTACTGTCTCCACGTAAAAAGGAATTCGCCCTCCCATTCCCGTCTCAATTTTTGCAATTTCAAAGTAAACCTCTCCGGTCATGTGAACATGCCGTTCGTTTTCACTAAATTTCAAAGGATATGTCAGGGTTGAATTTGCATTGAGAAAAGCTTTGGATCCGTCGGGCAATATAATTTGATATTGGTTTCCGCGATTGGTCGTTATTTTATTCACAGCAGTGCTGGCTGCTTCCCCTTGTTCAACGGCTTTATAGACCAATTCACCGTCTTTATTCTTTTGTATTTCTACCCCGCCTTGAAGTGCTACCACACTTCCATTTTTTATATCAGCTAATGAAACAACGGAGCCATCTTTTAGTGTCAATAGGGCATCATCCTTTCCCGGAGCACCAATATGCTGCACGTTTTTTGGCTGTTCTTCAGCAAGCTGTTGTTTAAATAGAAACAGTGAGATAGCGCCAACAGCGACTAGGAGCGCCGCAATTTTTAACCAGACAGCCATACCAATTGCTGTAAAGCGGTGTTGGTTAGCGCGCTTTTTTATTTGAGACTGCAAACGATCATAGTTTGTTTGAACGGATAGTTCACCCGCATAATGTCCCATTGCCACAATGGTCTCCTGCAACTCCGCTATGGACGCTTTATGTTCAGGATATTTTTGTAACCATTTTTCCCATTTTTCGATATCCTCTTTATTCGTTCCCTTGCAATAGTTCACAAAAGATTCGTCCAATAATAACGCTTGCAAATTAAGTTCGTTCATACCACTCTAATCGTAATTTATACAATAGAGTGGGCAGGGTCATTTTTTCACTACTCGTTTTTAAGAAAAAATCAACAAAAATGAAGAAAGTAGGCCTACGGCAACTTTAAGAAAGATTTCTTGTTCACTAGAAAGGTTATTTTTTATTTTTTCTAGGGATTTATAAATGGTATTATAGATCGTATGGATCGAAACCTGATTGGCATCAGCGATTTCCTGATAAGAAAGATCCAAAAAAAATCGTTGGTAAATCACCAGCCGTTGTTTTGTTCCTAATTGCTCCATATGCTCCTCAACCAACTGTGTTACCGTATTTGTTGTTACCGCACGTATATGTTGTTCTTCAACAGAGTGATGGATTGACGGATCATGGATTTCTTCCACAAAATCCAAATCTGCCAGTTGCAGTGTTTCCTTGCGAAAAAGTTTTTGAAAGAAAACCGTAATAATATAACTATGATGATTGCGTATTTTTTGATTGTCGGTCTTCTTTTCCCAAAGGTGTAGAAATACATCATTCACACTATCCTGAATACGCTGTACCGACATTTTCTTTTTCGTTCCCAAATAGGAAAGATAATGGTAATAATGTTTGTATAAAGCATAAAATGAATCTTCACACTCCTCTTTCACAAATTGGTCCCAAACATTTTTTAGATCTCTTCCGGTTAGTGTAAACATAGTTTCGTGGTAACAATGACTTTATACAAAAAAAGAAAAGTCTTATTAACAAGAGGTTAACTGAAGATGAAGAATCGGAAAATTGTATGTAAATTGGACAGATAGTCGATTATAATTCCTCAACGATGCTGTATAGTGTAAACGTATAATAAAACAAAAGCAGTAGAACAACTGATTATTAGAAAGATAAATTACAAAATGGAAAGACGTATATTTATTGCAGACAGGCTTCGCGAAGTTTTTTTGAATGGACGTTGGATTGCCAACACCAACTATCAGGAACAACTATTGAATACGACCTGGGAACAGGCCATATTCAAAATAAATGATCTGAATTCCATCGCTGCGCTAACCTATCATATCAATTATTACCTAGAAGGTTTACTAGCTGCATTTACGTATGGAAAATTGGAAATTAGTGATAAATACAGCTTTGATATCCCGCCTATCCAATCCAAAGCAGACTGGGATACACTAGTAGATCGATTCCTAAAAAACGCAGCCACATTTGCCAACAGCATTGCCCAATTTGAAGAAAACCTTTTCGATCAGCCATTTATTGATAAAAAGTATGGATCTTACCTCAGAAATATCGAAGCTGTAATCGAACATAGCTATTATCACCTTGGTCAGATTTCACTGATCAAAAAGTTAATTCTTCAATCGGAATAAATTGTTATTTCGTTAATGCAGCGAGTTCTTGTTTCACTTTCTCTCGGTATTCCAACCCCCAACTGACCAGTGATTCGGTAACGGGGAATACACTTTTACCATAGGCGGTAATTTTATAGAACACTTTCACGGGGTCTTCACTGGGCTGGCGGGCGACTAACAAGTTTAATTCAAGGTCTCGAAGTTCTTTTGTCAACACTTTTGCAGAAATTCCTTGAATCTCCCGTTCCATTTTTTTGAAATAGATTTCCTGCAACTCCCGATTAGCCAAATAACGCAATATCATCAATTTCCATTTTCCGCCCAAAATATCCAGCGCGTCACGTATAGCGCGCAATTCTTCTGTACAACTCGCCTCCCGCATTTGATTTCCGTTCAAAACTTGTCCCATATTGATTTCCAACGACTAGTTACCACTAGTTAACTACCAACAAATATATAGCAAACGAAAGGTAGATTTGTCATATCAACTATATAAGATGAAAGAATGCTGATATAACATACATTATTTCGGCAGGAATTTTTCATAGGGATGCCATCATTTAAATAAATAGCGATATGAACGCGGTTATACTGGATAAAGACAATCAATTGATAAATGCGGAGGTTGAGCTTCCTCAACTGAAGTCCAACGAAGTGAAAATTAAAATAATAGCTTCAGCACTCAACCCCATAGACTACCAGATGCGTGAAAACGAATTTGAACGACGTTATATATTTTCACCCATACTTGGTAGAGAAGGGGCAGGAATTGTCACAGATAAAGGTTCAGATGTAAGTGAATACGCAATTGGAGATGAAGTATTTTTTGCCTGTGGCAGCATGGGCAGTAACGGAACCTATGCAGCATACATTCAGTTACCAGCCGGCCTCGTTGCCCCTAAGCCAAAAAATATTTCGTTTGAGCAAGCAGCAGCACTTCCTACCGCTGGCATCACCGCATTGCAGGTTTTCGACCGAGCAGCAATTAATCCGCAAGATCATATTTTCCTAACCGGCGCGTCTGGAGGCGTGGGTCTTTTTGTATTAAAATTACTCCTGGCTAACGGCATTAAAAATATCGTTGCAACAGCAGGAAGTATGGGCAGTATTGAAAAATTATGCCAACTAGGACTGCAAAAAGACAGTATCATCAATTATCGAAATGAGAATTTAACGGAAATAATCAAGCTTAAAAGTAATCAGCAAGGTATTGACGTCGCTATTGATGCGGTGGGGCAGCATCTCTCGGAAGTTGCCGCCGCAGTATTAAAACCCTATGGAACTTATATCGACATCACACATTTTACGACCGCGGCAGCAAGAGACCAACTATTTAGTTCGGCCGCACAGATCATCAATATATCCAACTTCATCCACGCCCAAAGACTGAATTATCCCTATTTCAAAAATGGACTGGATCGAATCAGACACACTATTGAGCAAGAAATTATTCAACCCGCCCCTATTTATCTTATTGGTAAACTGAGCCCCGAAACAATAGAAAAAGGGCATCTAATGTTGAAAAAAAACCAGACTCAAGGCAATAAATTAATTATACAAAATCAATGAGAACTATACCTAGACGAATCGTGACAGGCATACGTGCCGGAAAATCCTTTATCGAATCGGATGCATTGGTCGATAATGTATCAGAGCACTATCCCAATCTTGTTATTTCCGATATCTGGCAAACCAGCCAAATGCCGGCCAAGTTTGAGAAAGAGCATCCCATAGAAAACAGCGCTATACCCCAAGTCATCAAAAATGGCACGTACTTCCGCTATGTACAGATCCCACCCGATCGGGAACTTGGTATAGAAACAACGATTGGCACCCCTCATCCCCTCATGCATCAGACCGCTAGTTTGGATTACATCGTTATTCTTTCAGGAGAGATTTACTTGATTACAGACACAGAAGAAACGCTTTTACAAGCCGGCGATATTGTCATCCAACGCGGCACCAATCATGCTTGGAGTAATCGCTCCGATCAAATGTGCCTGCAATTGGCCATTCTAATTGATGCGAATTAAAAATCTACCCTGTTGCTCAATCGGCAAACTAAACATTGAGCCGATTAAAACACATCGAATTTATCTTGTAGGAACACCGCAATTTTTCTAAGTTTGGACTTCATGATAGCAACATATTTTCGGTCTTTGCGTCTGTTCGACGAAGAAGAGATCAATCAGATTGTTCAGCTTTTTGAATACAGAAAGCTGAACAAAAATGACTTTTTTGTTAAAGAGAATCAACCTTGTCATGAGGTTGCATTTATACAATCAGGGATCTTCCGTTCTTATTATAGCAGTGCAAATAGGGAGGATATTACCTATTGTTTCCGCTTTCCCAATACATGGATAGCGGCCTACTCCTCCTTTATTACAGGCGGGCCAAGTATGGAGACCATGCAGGCCATTACCCCTGCCGAACTGTGGACGATCAAAAAAAATATGATTGATAAGCTTGCTACGAATAGCCTAAAATGGACAAAATACCTTAAAATGATTGCCGAGGAACAATATCTTGAACTTGAAAAACGCGTCTTTCAATTACAAAAAGAAACCGCATCACAACGTTATGCCAATTTACTCAAAGATCATCCTGATTTTATCCAACAGCTTCCTTTACAATACCTCGCTTCCTATTTAGGCATTACACAACGTCATTTAAGTCGTATCCGCAGCGAAATTTCTTTTTAGACATTTGTCCTGTAAAGACGGTAAGCCTATCTCTATTTTTGTGATGTAATATAACATCATGCAGAAAAAAATACTGATTATCAATGGCCACCCGAATCGGGAATCTTTCAATTTTGGCATCGCAAATGCCTATCAAGAAGCTGCGGCAGCGTCCGGCGCTACAGTACGAACAATCCATATTATTGACCTAGACTTCAATCCAAACCTTGAATTTGGTTATCGTAAACGGACAGAACTTGAGCAGGACCTACTTCTTGCCTGGGAAGACATCTTATGGGCCAATCATTTGGTCTGGATACATCCCGTTTGGTGGGGCGGTCTTCCAGCCTTGATGAAAGGCTTTATCGACAGACTTTTTTTACCTGGACGGGCTTTTCAATATCGCGAAAACTCTCTTTTTTGGGACAAATTACTCAAAGGAAAATCTGCCCGGATCATTACAACACTCGATCAACCAAGTTGGTATTATGCTTTAGTTTACGGCAGGCCAAGTGTTAATCAATTAAAAAGATCCACCCTTCAATTTTGTGGAATATCGCCGGTTAAAGTCACCTATATCGGAATTATCAAAACTTCCGATCCTATTAAACGGAATAAATGGCTACAAAAAGTACAACGGTTGGGACACAAACAAGCTTAAGTGCAATCCATACGCATTTAGACTGCTGGCCAAATGATAATGAGGAGCACTTTTTGCCAAATGGCAATTGTCCTCCGCTTTGCAAGCCCTAGCTTTGACCATAAATTCAAGACAAACGCAACATGGACATTCTAATTGGGCTCCAATGGGGAGACGAAGGTAAAGGAAAATTCATTGATCTGATCGGAAGCGACTATGACATTATCGCCCGTTTTAATGGCGGCGCAAATGCCGGACATAGTATTTACTATCAAGGTAACAAAGTTACGCTTAAACTACTCCCATCAGGCATCTTTTCACCGCATGTCAAAAACATTATCGGCACCGGTGTGGTGGTTGACCCATTAGCATTTAAAGCAGAAATCGAAGAACTAGCGCACATTATGCCAGATCAAGATCTCGTTGATAGAATTTTGATATCCCAAAAAGCGCATCTCGTTTTACCGACCCATCGTTATTGGGATATCTACATGGAACAGTCCCCATTATATCGTACGATAGGAACAACCAAAAATGGAATTGCGCCAAGCTATTCCAATAAAATACTAAGACAGAATCTTCGCGTTGGTGATATTCACTCGGATAGTTTTGACACTGACATATATCAAATTTTAAACCGCCAATACAAAGAACTACAGTTTTTGGGACAAGAAATGCCTGCATTCGAAGAGCTCTACCACAATTTTATTCAAGGATGCACTTCCTTAAAACAAGTGCCAATTATAGATACTGAAATCTTTCTGAATAAGGCGATCCGAGATGGCAAGAAGGTATTGGCGGAAGGCGCGCAGGCAACTCTGCTTGATATCGACCATGGAAGTTATCCCTATGTGACCTCATCAAATACGATTGCCTCCGCAGCCTGTGTAAGCTTAGGTGTGTCGCCTAAACTGGTGGATAAAATTTATGGCGTTACAAAGGCCTATTGCACCCGTGTGGGGAATGGTATTTTCCCAACGGAGATCACAGGACAAGCTGCCAATGATTTACGGGAAAAGGGAGCTGAATTCGGTTCCAATACCAAACGGCCCCGTCGTGTCGGCTGGCTGGATATCCCAGCATTAAAATATGCCATTATGTTAAACGGAGTTACGGAACTCGTTCTTACGAAGGCCGACATTTTGAACGAAATGGCTGACATCCCCGTCTGTACCCATTATGAAATAGATGAACAAAAAATTTCTTTAGCATTTTCCCAATCTTCTGAACAAAAAATTAAACCGATCTGGAAATATTTAAAAGGTTGGAATACCGATTTCTGTAATATCAAGCAAGCAAACTTGCTTCCACAAACCTTGAGGACATTTATATCTTTTCTCGAAGAAGAATTAGAAGTTCCCATAAAGTATCTTTCAACAGGACCTCAACGTGAAGAATTGATTAAATTAGCTAAGTAATATAAAGGGAACATGGAGCAATTACTGGAATACATCCGAAAATTTGGACAGCTCGATTTGCGAGAAGAGAACTTAATTCGACAAGCATTCGAAAAAAAGAGTATTCCAAAGTCAAGCTATTTTGTCGCTTGCGGTAAAGTAAACAATAGCATTGCTTTTGTGGAATCGGGGGTATTCCGTTCGCTCTATTACAACAGTAAAGGCGACGATTTTACGCGTTATTTTATTTATGAAGGTCGTTTTATTGGGGATCTTCAGAGCTTCTTGGATCTAACACCTTCCAACGACTATATAGAATCCCTCACAGATAGTGAGATCTGGAGCCTTGATTTTGAGAATTTTACGCTTCTTGAAAAGGAAATTAAAGTTTGGCCGTTGTTGATGGCCAAACTTTATGCTTTTGTGGTGGAAAGTAAGCTAAAAACGGCAAATACCATGATGAATCTCGATGCCAAAGAACGCTATCTCCTGTTCTTAAAGCTTTACCCGGGTTTAGCCAATCGTGTTCCATTAGCCATGTTAGCGTCCTATTTAGGGATTACCGCATCATCACTGAGCCGGATTCGGAAAAACATCTAAGTGTCGGGAGATCTCTAAATCAAACGGCCTAAACAACCTACTATATTGGTCAAACTAAGTATTGATCCTCCCCCTCAACACCGATACTCGCGAAAAAACAGCACTGAGCCAATTTACCAACGATAAAGCAGCCTTGTAGTGAAAACATTATCTTTCAGATCAGCCGAAAAGTTTGGTAAACTTGTGGTTTCGTTCGTTACATGCTCATTATATACGGTCAGTTTTATCCTATTGTTAATTTGATATGCAAGACCATAGCCCAGCGTACTAAACTTAACATCGCCATCGGCCGTAAAATTATCAGGCATGCCGATTGTCATGCCACTTGCTTTCGTATTTGGATCATATACGTCATACGCTATCAATGCAGTAATACCGGTCTTCGCAATCTCCTGCGTAAACCAAAGATAATATCCATTAAATTTACGTTGATAAAGGTCTGTTGTCGGCTGGGTTGTAAAACTTCTGCTGGCGTAAGGTCCTTTAATATCGACACCACCGGCAACTCCAGGCTGGTCTCCTGCCACATATTCGGTTTTGAAACTGGATTTCCCGAAGCTATTATCAAACTCTACCTGTAAGTTTGCTCCATAATAGTTCCTGCCGATGGCTTTACCTTCATTCTCATCACTGGTATGCGCTGTATAACCATTGCTATTGGGCGTATAGTACGTTTTCGTATCATTACGCACTGAACCTTTATAGAACGAGCCGCCAAAGCCCAAATGAAGTTTTTTATCGGCTAAACTATCAAATTTAAAAGCAAGATTACCGATCAGATCCTTTTTAGAATCATAGTCCTTAGCAGAGTGACCACTACCGTTCACCAAGGCTAAATCTAAATTTAAGAATTTAACTTTACGCCCAGGATGATAACTTACCATCCCTCCAAGATCACGTTCGCGCGGCATCAACGTCTGGAATACACGTGCCCGCTCCGGAAAGTCACGATAGCCCGATGAGTATACAATGGAATATCCAAAAGGTCTATTGAAAAGTCCCGCAGTTAAACTAAGGCCTTTTTGACTTGGGTGACGCAATTGAATAAAGGCATCCATTAGTTGTACACCGTCTTGAGTAGCATCCAATTGAAAGACAATACTCGAGTAAGTATCCACCCGGTCAATTTTAAGGCGTCCCCTGCGGATCATAAATCTGTTATCCGAATTCTTTGAAAAATCCCCACCTGAAAAGGACGTAATTCCAGGAGATTGCGCCTTTTGAAACTGTGTTTGAAGGTACCCCGTAATCTTGATATCATGTGGATCATAGCTGGAGGGCGCATTATTATTTTGCGCAAGTGCTACAACGGGTCCTATCAGAGCTAAGAGTAAAAGTGCTTTTTTCATGAGAATTTTAAATAAATTATCTTTTTCGCTTGTGATGATATGATACGAGCAGAATCATTTTTCCTTCTTCTATTCCATCATCTTTCAACGGCGTAAAAATAGATTCTCAATATTAAGTTAATATTAATAAATTGTTAGTCTATTAATTTATATACATAAAATTAATGATTTGGTAATATATTAAATAGGGGATAGCTTAGGACAATTGTATGCTCACGATTCATGTATGGTTAAAATAAAATGGCCGATACAAATTGTATCGGCCATATTTATTTCTATTATTTTCTAAAATAGAACGTGGATTATTTATTTTGCTCGCCAATATTAGGGTTCGACTCCATTTCAGTTCTTGGAATTAAATATTGCCAACTGTCATCTCCCGCGTCCACTTTCATCCAGTTATTTACAGATGCAGCTACATAATTCGGAGCCGCAGTGCGATCTAACGGTAAATTTAATCTCTTCAAATCCAAAAATCTGAATCCTTCACCCCAAAGCTCCACGCGACGATGTACTAATATTTCTTCAATCAGCTGTTGGCCGATTTTTGTCGATTTTAAAGCCGACAAATCACGAACTTTAACAAAATCAAAAAGTACATTTTGAGCTAATCCATCTTGTCCAGATTTCGCATAAGCTTCCGCTAGAATTAAATATATTTCTGAAGTACGCAATAAAGGAACATCTCCAAGAGTACCGCCCTGTGTTTTAACCGCGAATTTACGTGACATATACGGCTGTCTTGCAAATGTGGAAGCCGGTAATGGAAAATTACTTGCAGTTGGAGCTGGTTCCCACATTTTCTTACGAACATCTGTAACAGCGATCTTATCATACAAAGCCGAGTTAATTCTTTTAGGATTAGCGCGCATAAAGGAAGTATTTGCGTCGTATGCTATTTGCGCAAAATAAGAGCCAAATGTATCGCCCTGATCTGCCGTTGGCATCGAAGCCCAAACTTCTTCACTCATTAACGTGGCATCATTAAATCCTTTTTGATAAGTAGCCTGATCCATTAGGGGGTACTTTCCGCTAGAGATAAACATGTTTGCGTATTTAATCGCATTAGGATAATCTTGCATCGTCAGAGCCACACGAGCACGTAAACCAATAGCCACATCAACATTTGCTTGCGATTTGTTGCTACGTGTACTTACATTTAGCTGGATTACATCTTCTAAATCTTTAACAATAGCAGCATAAACATTCTCTACTGTCTCGCGAGGCATTGCTGTATCGGAAGATTTCAACAATAATGGAACGCCGGGTTGGCTATTGGGTTTTACAGTAGCATCATAACGTTTCCCATAAAGCTGAACTAAATAAGAATAAGCATAGGCACGTAAAGTTAATGCTTCAGATTTAATACGTATTTTTTCTGCATCAGTGCCTTCGGCTTTATCTATATTGTCAATGATAAAGTTTGCATTTCCAATGATCTTATAGAATGTACGATAGACATAAAAAGTTACACTGTTATTATCAGTTCTATGTCCAACCCAGTTTCCTTCACCGGTAGAGGTAAACCAAGTTGCAGCTGCAATACCTAGATCCTCTCCCATAAAATCCATATCCAATAATATACCACCTACACCCGGTTTGTTTTGCTGGTTACTAGCAACCTCGGTAGTACGCTCGAACATATATCTGTAAATTCCACTTAATGCAGTGTTGGCGTTCTCTGTTGTTGTAAAAACTTTAGACATATCAACCTTATTGGTTGGAGCAGTATCCAAATAGTCTTTTTTACATGAACTAAAAGCAAGTAAAGCAATCAGTCCTGCACTCAAATATATTTTATTCATCAGTTATTTCAAATAATTATAGTGATACATTAACTCCGATGGTAAACGCTCTACTAGGCAAATAAGTAGATGAGTTTGTTCCATCAAAACTTTCCGTTGGGTTCATACCTTTCCTTTTTGAGATCAAGCCTAAATTCTCACCTGTAAAAAATATGCGCGCATTGGATACATCAAGCTTGCTTAAAAACGATTTTGGTAAAGAATATGCAAGATTCACATTTCTAAAACTAATGTAAGAAGCGTCTATTAACCATCTGGTAGAAGCAGCGTTAATATTTGTGGAGTTAGCCACATCTAGACGAGGAATATCACTTGCAGTATTCGCAGTTGTCCAAGCTTTCATTGCGTCCGTATGGTAGGCTTTTCCATAAGAAGATGTGCTCATCAATCCAGCGTAATTTGAATCATAGAACTTCCCTCCCACTTGATAAGTAATTAAAAAGGACAATGAAAACTCCTTATAATTGAATGTGTTTGTCAATGCTCCGGAGAAATCAGGAATAGCCGACCCTGAATAATCAAACTTAGCATAATTCTGATTGACAACATATTCCTTTCCATCCACTACCCTGATATATTTTGCATCTGTGCCTTCCGCTGGCAAATATAATGCTGATCCGTCTGTATGATCCACGCCAGCATATTGTCGCAACCAAAACGAATAATAGTCTTTCCCCACCTCTCTACGTTTAGTCCCAGAGGTAATGACAGGATTCTCCACGGGCATTTTTGTGATTTTATTTTTAAATGTGGTGAAGTTGGTAGCTAAATTCCATCTAAAATCCTCTTTCCTAATGACGTCTCCAGCCAATGAGATTTCTAAACCTGTATTATACATAGCTCCGACATTTCTGATCTGCGAGCTAATTGCATCAGATACAGGAAGAGGAACAGATAAAAGAAGCTTATCAGAACCTCTTTTGTAAACCTCAATTTCTCCTGTTACTCGATTATTCCAAAGGCCAAAATTAACGCCTGCATTAAAGGTATTGGAAGTCTCCCATGTTAAATTAGGGTTTGGTGCACTATAAAGAATTGTTCCTGGTGATCCGCCATTGTTCAAACCCAGTGTATACAAGGATTGGTATGCATAAAAAATCGTATTTCCATCGGCGTCCAAAAGATTGTTATTTCCAACTTGCCCATAAGAAGCCTTCAATCGCAAATCGCTCAACCAATTAACATCCTGTAAAAACTGTTCCTTTTTCATTGCCCAGGCACCACCCAGAGAGAAGAATGTTCCCCAACGTTTGTCCGGGTGAAAAATAGACGAACCATCTCGACGTACACTTCCGTCAAAGAAATATTTTTCGTCAAAATTGTACGATGCCTTTGCAAAATACGATTCAAGTTTATTCTTGTCGCTAGATCCATTAATTGACATGAGTGACACAAAATTATCAAACTCAATATTTCCCGCTGAAATGAGGCCTTTTTTTTCTGCAGCTGCATTATGATAGTAATAATCATAATTTTCATGTCCCAAAACAGCGGCAACACTATGCTTGTCGAATTTCTTCGAATAATTCAAGATCTGATTAAAGGTAAAGGATCTAGTTTGTGAGTTAAGTTCATACCCATACCCATTCAAAGTTGCGCCGTCACCAATGGTATTATCGTAGAAGACCTTATACGTACGATTTCTTAGATCGGCATTGAAACTCGGTGTGAATGTAAAATCCTTTAAGAACTTAATTTCCAAGAATGTTCTTGAACTTAATAAAGTTCTTTTATTGTCGCGATCATTTACGAGTGTTTCATAATAAACATGACGTCCCGGATTCGCACCCTGAGGACGATTGACTGCTCCGGGATGCATTCCATAATCGTACCATTGCTCGCCAGTAACGGTATTTACAACAGGATTGCCATCTTTATCCCAGGCCTTAACAGGGTAAATTGACCCCATTCCTCTGATAAAGTTAAATGGATTTGAGTAGGAAGCGCCATTTCCTGTCGATGCATCAGCTGCTAAATTTCCTTGCGACATACTTCCAGCAAGATTAAAGCCAGCTTTCAGCCAGCTTTTGACTTGTGTATTCAAATTCAATCGACCATTAAAGCGCTCAAAATCAGATTGCTGAACATATCCCTGATCCTTCAAATAACCGAATGACGCATAGTGATCTGATTTTTCAGAAGCACCCGATGCACTAATATTCGCTTCTGTTCTTTTACCGGTGCGTACCATATATTTGTACCAATCAAAATCATTATATAGCAATTTTGCATCGGGATTCATTTTGCCATCTAAGCCTACGATTTCAGTATCTGCAACGTTAAATGGATTGTAAACAAGATTATTTTTAATAGTATTTTTTGCTCTCTGTGATGCATCAGCTTCAGAAAGTGGCGTTCCACTTGTCGGGAACATCAAAGAATTTTTTATTGCCTGAAATACAGTAGGGTAATAGTTATAGGTATCCACTAGGTCATATTCTGGAATACCTCGCGAAGAAAGTCCCTGTGAGAAATTTACATTTAAAGCACCTCCACGTTTTCCCTTTTTGGTGGTAATGATAATAACACCATTTCCCGCTCTTGACCCATATAGCGCAGCAGAAGTAGCGTCTTTTAGTACGGATACACTTTCAATATCTGTACCATTAATATCGCCTATATCGCCATCAAATACTGAACCATCCACGACATACAAGGGAGACTGAGATGCCGACATCGATCCAAATCCGCGTAGACGAACTGAAGAACCAGACCCCGGCTGGCCATTACCGGCATTAACAGCAACCCCTGGGGCAATACCTGCCAACGCATTGGTTACATTAGTTACCACACGCTTTTCTAGATCCTGCGAACTCATGGTGGCCATGGAACCAGTTACTTCTTTCTTCTTAGCGGTTCCATAAGCCACAACAACGACCTCTTCTAGATTGTTATTATGATCCTCAAGTGACACGTTGAACGTACTTTGACCTTCTTTTACAATAATAGACTTTTCATCATGTCCAACAGAACGGAAAATGATAACTTTACCGGCTGGCACTGTTATCGAGTAATTTCCATTTGCATCGGTTTGAGTGGCGGTATTTCCTCCTTGTACAGCAATAGTAACTCCAACCAATGGTTTTCCATCAGTACCAGTTACACGACCGCTAACTTTCTTCTCTTGCGCAAAGGCAACAGAAGACAGGATCATACTTCCCACGAAAAAACTGAGTAGTTTGTGCTTCATATGTTTATGTTTGTTTTATGTAGTTAATTCATTGATTGAAATGCATAGCAATATTCCCAAATGGAACTATTACATACATATTTAGTTCAATTAGACTAATACAGTTAGTGTGCAAAACCATCCATAAAATGTTAAGGTTTTGTTAAAAGCAAAGATAAAACAATCTTTTAAAGATGCAACAAGAAGTTGGAAATCGCATTAAAAAACCGAAAAATAAACGACTTAAAGTATCGCATTCTACGCAAAAAACAACACAACAAAACACTAAATACCAACCTATTATACAAACACAAACACACAGAGTTTTAAAAAAAACATTTTTAACAAAATAACAACATCAATTATATTTTTCTGTAATTTTCATCCTAAAACCGACATTACGATCGATATCAATAAGGGAAAACACAAAAAAGACCGCAAAAAAAACAAAAACAACAATTCACAGCAATCAAAGACAAAAAAATGAACTACAAAAGCTTAAATCCAATATTATATACAAAAAACTTAAATCAAACTATTCAGTTCTATACTGAAAAACTGAGGTTTACATGTATTGAAAAAAATGAAGCATTGCACTGGGCATTACTACAAAACGGAATCATCGAAATCATGTTTTCTCATCCTGTTAAAGGCATTGCTTTCGAAACAGCACAATTTACCGGCTCCCTTTATTTTAACATAGATGAGGTTGACAAATTATGGGAGGAATTGAAGGAGAAAGTTAGAATATGTTACGAAATAGAAACTTTCGAATGGGGGATGCGAGAGTTTGCTATATATGACAACAATGGATATGTACTTCAGTTTGGTGAAAAAATATAGAGGCAGCAAAATAGTTGCCACCTCTATATTACATAAATCCTTTTTGATCTAACTAGATATGCGTTCTGAATTCTTTCAAATTCAATTTGAATGGAACAACAACAGAAGACTGTACAGCCTGTCCGTTTTGGGTTGCAGGCTTCCATTTACCGGCTCTGTTAAGGGCACGTTGTGCACTCGTTAACACGCCATAACCAGGATCATCTTTTAATTTAACACCAGTAATTTTCCCATCTTCTTTCACAATAAAATTTAATTCATAATCACCAGACAAACCAGCTTTAAGTGCTTCCGGTGGATATTGGAAATTTTTATAGAATTTTTCAATGAAAGTAGACATTCCTTCCATTGGTTCAGCCTTCACTAGCATGGTCGAGTTAGCAGATTCTTTCAAGCTTAAGACTTTGTAAGGAAATCGAACCCACGAAGCAACTGGAGATCCACTTTTCTTAGCTGGTTCCCAATCCCCCGATCTCTTAAGAATATCGATCAAACGCAGTGAAATTTTATCGCCCAAATCTTTAACGATATCAATTGAATCAATTTTCCCATGCTCGTTGACACGAAAATCAAGAACTACTTCGCCAGAGATATCACGTTGTATCTCGGAATTCGATAATTTTAATTGCTTATTCAATTTCGCTGCGAACTGCTCATCACCTTCTTTAGGACGGGCTGGACTATTCTGGCCATATAGACTTATGGACAAAGCCAGAAAGCATAAAGTACCTAATAATTTCATAATATAAGTTCTAGAGATTGTTAACTACAATATAGGTAATTATTACATAAAAACGTGAACTAAAGCACCATCAAAGAAAAAAACTTCATATAGAAAAGG